>JAICIT010000111.1 GCA_025960445.1 Bradyrhizobium sp.
CCCCGCCTGGCCTTACCCCGGTCGTGCGGTCAACAAAGGCAATGATCGCCACCGCGAGGAACTCACCGATTTTATCCGATCGGAATTGAAGGATCGCCCAGACCTGATCGACAAATGCGTTCCAACCTATCCGCCCTACGGCAAACGTATCCTGCTCGACAACGGCTGGTACAAGACGCTTGCGAAATCAAACGTGGAGCTCGTCAGCGATGAGATCGACCGCTTCACGCGTGACGGCATTTTGACGAAAGATGGAAAGGAGCGACCGTTCGACATCACCGTGGTTGCGACCGGTTTCAAGGTCACGGAGATGGCGGCGCGGCTCGACATCACCGGCCGCGACGGCAGGAATCTTCGCGACAAATGGGCCGATGACAATCCGACAGCCTATCTCGGGCTGACCGTCCCGGAATTTCCGAACTTCTTTTGCATGCTCGGTCCCAACTCCGGTCCAGCGCACGGCGGCAGCGTGATCTTCCAAAGCGAATGCCAGAGTCGCTACATCTCGGCGTGCCTCGTCGAGATGATCGAGCGTGGGATTTCCGCAATAGATGTTCGCCAGGATGTGCTTGACGAGTACGTGCGCAAAGTCGATATCGAGCATGAGGCGATGATCTGGACGCATCCGGGCATGACAACCTATTACCGAAACAAGCACGGTCGGGTGTTTTCCGCGATGCCCTGGCGTTTCGTGGACTATTGGGCCATGACGCACGAGGCCGATCTTGACCGATATCGGCTGATGTAGGCGTAGATGGATAGCGGCGTTGAGGATGAGACGCGCCGGATTGCCTGAAAGTTGCGTTTAGAGCTTGCTCAGCCGGCTCAGGAAACCGTCGCGCGCGATGATGTAGTGAATCCCGCTCGGAAAGGCGATCGCGTCGCGCACATTCTTGATCGCAGCTTGAACAAACTCCCCGGCCGGCTTCTTCGCTTTAGGCATCCCGCCAGGTTTTACTGACATCATCACCCCGTCGACGTAAGCGGGATCAAGATCATTGACCTTGACCATCTGCCCAAACGCAGGAAAGGCGCCGTAGTGGCCGACGGTCACGCTCAGGTTATTCACCGCGGGCCGAGCCGGCTCAGCCTTGTTACCTTCCGCCGTCGCCAGCCCGTGGCCCATGAGATAGAGCTTGACGGATTGGGACAGCGTGGAGGGCCCATAGATGATGTCCAGTGTGCTGGTATTCGCTCGTGATAGCCAATTATACCAGAAAGTTGCGTCATCGGGATGCGAGCTTGCGCCGTAGAGACAGTCGAAGCCCCAACACGCAGTCAGGTTTGACTGATATTTCCCCAAACTGCCCACGAGGTTGCGCATGCCATTGCCGCCTCCCGAATGGCACGCGATGACGAGTTTGCCGACTTGGAGCAGAGGCGGGGGTTTCACATCCGGAGTCTGGAATTGCGAAATCGCGGCGAGGATTTCATCCAGGTAGCGCTCACCCCATTTCGGTGTCGCCAGATCAGCGACACTATAGTTTCCGGCAACGGCGTCGCCCACCGCATACTCATATCCCAGGAATGGCGCGATGAGCACCAGATCCTTGCCGGAGTCGCGAACTTGCTCACGTATTTTCGCGGGATCACCTCGGACGAGATACTTGTGGTCCTTAACGTAGAACCCATGCAGCCAGATCACGACATCGAGTTTTTTACTGCTCACCAGATGCTTCGGCGGAAAGTAGACGGCGGTCGGCTTGATGCACCGGGAATCCCGCTTGGTGAACAGTGTCAACCCGGGAAACGTGCCGACATCATCTGCTTCCAGTTCGCAAGCCATTTGCGCTACTCAGCTTCATCATCGGGCCGGATGATAATCTCATTAATCTCCGCAGCGTGCGCTGACATGGCTTGAATGGCACGCTAGCCGTCTCTAGCCGACCAGCAGGCCAAGCTTGCTGACCACTGTGAGCGATCTTTCTACTTCTTCCCTGACCGAGGGGCCGTCTTCGGCCTCGGCTGAATTGCCGTCTGCTGTAATCGGCATCGATTCCAGGATCCTGCCCATTTTCAGGACAATTGCCTCCACACTACGGGTACCATCCAATAGCTGCACGAAGCGGCGCACCTTTTCGTCTTCAAGCCGCACCGCTTGATGCAACTGGTTCGTCACAATCGGCCCGCTCTGCGCCTGTTGGCGTACTAACGCGCTGACCTCCGGACGTGAGCTGATTTCAGTTGTTACGGCGGGCGGCCATGCCGCGAACGCGGCAACGCCGCTGGATGTGAGCACGTACATTGCCTCCATCAGCATCTGCGCGTCCTCCTCGGCAGCTTTCCTGCCCGGGAGTATCGCCTGACTCTTGCGCAGTAACTCCTCGAACGACAACGCGTCGGGCCACACTTCCCCGAGGCACAGGTGGGCTGCCTTGAGCAGTGGCTCGTTTACCGTGAGCGTTGCACCCTTTTGCGTCTGGAATTGCATCGGTGACTTATCTGCGAGGGAGTATTTCGGGTCCGCCGGATGCAGCCCGCACAACAGGTAGAACCGCGTCACAAAGGTCACATCGATGGTGCGCCGGAGGCGCACGTTATCGTGGCACAACAGGCTCCGTCGGAAACCGTTGCCGTCAATAAAATCCTGGTACTGCTCGCGTGCGACGAACTCCGTCTCCGGAAATCGTTCAAGAGTTGCGCGCACTTGATCCGGATAGTCGGCGAGATTACGGCGGGAAAATTCGGCATCACTCAGGTATTGCAAGCCGTGTCTGCCTGCCTCGTCGACGAGTTCATGCAACAGAAATGCTCTGGCCATTTCGTTAAGGTCGTCGTGAAACAGTACTTCCTCCGGCATCTCCGAGACGCGCTTGTATTGATCGCGCATGATTGCGCCGTGAACACTCCGCGCGTCGGAAGCGTCGCTGAGAAATTTCATGATTGCGATGGCTTGGCTTGTCTTGTGTTTGGTGTCGGTTAGATGACGCGTGTGATAGATCATCATGTCCCGCGCAAGATTGCGGGTGTGCGAATAGGGATGTGCATTATAGCTTACATAGCAAACGCCGTTGGCCGTCAGGTTATGCTTGAAAACATTCATGATGTGATTGCGAACGGCCGGCGGAACCCAGGAATAGACGCCGTGCGCGATAATGTAATCGAACCGGCCGAAAGAGGCGTCCACATCCATGATGTCATGATGGAGCAGCCTGATATTGTTCAGCCCCAGCGCCCGGACATTGCTCATACCGCGCTGAACGGTGAGGCCGCTCAAATCAATACCGACGAACTCGCTGCGGGGATATTGAAACGCCATTGGGAGCAGGTTGCTACCCGACCCGCACCCGAGCTCCAGGACGCGACATTGCGCGACGGGCGTGGGATCCATTCCGTAGAGTTTTGCAAGCGCCGCAAGTCGATTGGGATGGGTGTGCTCATAGACATGCCCAGGATAGGAGACGGCATCATAGGATGTCGGTGCGCTGTGAGCGACCTCTGCCACCGGATCGGTTCCGGCCGAATGCGCGTTGCGGCTAGGTCCAGGCATAAGCGAAATTATTGTTGTCGATCGTTACTCGCGCTTGGGTAATCTCTTCTTTCGCGAGAGATTTCTTGAGAAACTCGCGGGAGAGCGCAGGTAACAACGTGTTGGTGATAATATTATCGATCATGCGGCCGCCAGAGTCAGGATCGTTACATTTCGAAACGATGTGGCTGACCACCGCGTCATCGTAGACCAACGAAACGCCTTGGTTGCTCCGGATGCGCCGATCGATGCGATCGAGCTGCAGCCGGACGATCCCTTCGAGCATGGAATTCGAAAGCGGAAAGTAGGGAATGGAAACGATGCGTCCCAGCAGCGCCGCGGGAAAGACCTTGAGCAACTCCGGCCGAAGCATAAGGGCCAGCTCTTCCGGATCGTTGCGATATTTCGGATCGCGCGACAGTCCCATGATCAGGTCGGTTCCGACATTGGTCGTCAGAATTATCAACGTATTCTTGAAATCGATTCGACGGCCATTGCCGTCTTCCATGATGCCTTTATCGAATACCTGAAAGAAGATCTCGTGCACGTCGGGGTGGGCCTTCTCGACCTCATCAAGCAAAATCACGCTGTAAGGTTTGCGTCGCACCGCTTCGGTCAGCCGACCGCCTTCGCCGTAACCGACATAACCCGGCGGCGCGCCTTTCAGGGACGATACGGTGTGTGCCTCCTGGAATTCAGACATGTTGATGGCGATCATATTCTGCTCGCCGCCATAGAGGGTCTCGGCCAGCGCCAGCGCCGTCTCAGTCTTGCCGACGCCGGAAGGGCCGGCCAGCATGAAGACGCCGATCGGCTTCGATGGGTTGTCGAGCTTGGCGCGGCTGGTCTCGATGCGCTTCGCAATCATTGCGAGCCCGTGCGACTGGCCGATGACCCGGCGATCGAGGATTTCCTGGAGCTTGAGCACGGTTTCGATTTCGTCGCGAACCATCCGGCCGACCGGTATCCCGGTCCAGTCGGAGACGACCGAAGCGACCGATTGTTCGTCAACGTGTGCGTAGATCATCCGCTTTTCTGGAGTGATGCCTTCCAGTGTGTCGAACTTGCCGCGTAATTCGGCGCGTTTTGCTGCCGGATCGTCGCCTTCCTTCGGCTCAGCCAGGATGTCGCGGAGGCTGCGGATGTCGCCGACCAGAGCCTGTTCGCTGGCCCATTCCGACTCGAGTCCCGTAAGTTTCTCCTTCAACCCGTCGATTTCGGACTGGAGCGTTGTAATGCGTTCGGCGTCCTCTACTCCGAGATCGCTATCATGGACGAGCGCGGCTTTCTCGGCCTCGCGAGCTGCTATCGCCACACGCGCGTCCTCGATCAGGGCCGGCGTCGTGCTCTGACTAATCGCCACCCGCGCCGCGGCGGTATCCAACAGGCTCACGGCCTTGTCCGGCAGTTGCCGCGCCGGGATGTACCGATGAGAGAGATTTACGGCGGCCGTGATCGCGGCATCGGAAATGCGAACGCCGTGGTGCTTTTCCATCGGTCCGAGAATGCCGCGCAGCATGATACAGCAAGTCTCGACATCGGGCTCGTCGATATTGATCGGTTGAAAGCGTCGGGTCAGCGCCGGATCTTTCTCGATGTACTGGCGATACTCGGCCCAGGTGGTCGCGGCGATGGTGCGCAACGTGCCGCGCGCAAGGGAAGGCTTCAACAGATTGGCGGCATCACCCGTTCCGGCCGAACCACCTGCGCCTATCAGCGTGTGAGCTTCGTCTATGAACAGGATGATTGGCGTCGGCGAGTTCTGCACTTCGTCGATCACGGATCGCAGCCGCTGTTCGAATTCACCCTTCATCGACGCGCCGGCCTGCATCAGGCCGATATCAAGCGCGCAAAGCCGAACACCTTTGAGAGGCGGCGGCACGTCGCCCGATGCGATGCGTTGGGCGAAACCTTCAACCACGGCGGTTTTGCCGACACCGGCCTCGCCGGTGAGGATCGGATTGTTTTGCCGCCGGCGCATCAACACGTCGATCAACTGGCGGATTTCGTCGTCGCGGCCGAGGATCGGATCCATTTCGCCCGATTTCGCCTTCGCCGTCAGATCCTGAGCAAACCGGTCCAGTGGTGTCGTGCCCTTTGGCCCGGCTGCTCGATCAGCACCGGGCGTGCCGGCCGCAGGCACGCCGGCGCCATCCATCGGCCGGAGGTTCTCTTCCTCGGAGCCGGCCCATATCGCGCGATGTTCAGCGGCAAGCGCATCGACATTGATCTTGCCGAATTCCTGCGAAAGATTGGTGAGTGCACGGCGAAGGTCTGTCGACTTCAGCCCCGCCACAAGAAGGTGACCAGTTCGAATTTGCGTCTCGCCAAAGAAAAGCGTGGCATAATGCCAGCCGCGATCGAGGATATCGATCACGCCGTTGGCGATTCCCGGCATGTCGGTTTCGTTCTTGCGGAATCCTGCAATTACGGCAGCGAGGTCGGATAGTAGTCGGGCGCGGTCGAGCTTGTACTGATCGGCGGAAAGGCCGAGATCAGTGCGCTCCTGTTGAAGAATATGGAACAGCCAGTGTGCCAGTTCGACATTGCGGTTGCCGGCGCTCTTGGCGTGGCGCAAGGCCTGGATGAAGGCGTCATAGCCGACCCGGTTTAATTTCCCGGTTACAGACTCAAGACTGATATCGGTCACGGCCCCTCCTAATCCAGCGGCATCGAAGCAAAATTAGAATGCGTAGTGCCTGCCGGCATCAAACTATCTGTATGCTCAAGCGCTGACGATGTTCATTGCACCCGGATCTTTTGGGTACGTCCTTCCTGGTTGGCACTGGCCGCTGACATTGCGGCAGCCCGTTTTGCCCGCAACCGTGCGCTCAAATGAAAACGGGCATCGCACCGGTATTCTTCGGTCGACGTCCAATTTGGGGAAACCCACGTGGTCCAGCCGAGCTGGCCGCTTTTACCTAGGGTGACCGGCGCGACTGACCCTGAGGGAATTGCCAGTTCGACGTCCCAATCGATCTCCTCGCCTATGTAAAAGAATACGGCATCCGCCAACGGCTCTGAAAGATTCCGTTCCTCGGTTGGCAGAAACTGTTGATACTGCGCGAAATCTATGACGAAGACTCGTAACCTGAACTTGTCTTCGACACTGAAAACGCTGGAGCCCAGAAGAAGATCGTGGCCGAGGCTCGCGTGCTTGTGGCCGAGTTTGCTCCGATCGGCCGTATCGAACGTTAGCCAGGATCCGATAAATTCATCGATCTCCACCCGCACCCCGAACAAGCCCTGCAGAAATCCCGATAAGCGCGACGCGGACTTTGCCTTCGGAGCAATGAGGCCGGCGAAAGCAAGCTTGGCCATGTCCGGCACGCTATCGAGATCGGAATAGACCTGCGTGCCGAGACCGATGAATGAACCGATATAGGCGAAGAAACGGTCCTCGGCCGGGCGGTCGTGTTGTGCGATCGGGCGAGCGTCGGACCACGCACGGAAGAAAAGCTGCAAAAATCGGCCGTTGATCAGATCGAGAAAGCGCGGAAATGCATCGTCGCGCATCAACAGCCAGCCAAGGCTTTCGTCGGTTGTCGCCAGCGGCAGCGCACCTTGCGGCCCAAGCAGTCCAAGGAACTTGACCATGATTTTCAGCCGGCCGTCTTCCTCGGACGACACGGAACTGAGGTTGGAGGCGGGAAAATCAAGATACGGATTTTGGCCGAGATCGACGTATTCCTCGCGACGGGCCGCGCTGTCGCCGATCCGGGGTTTATCGGCGTGCGCGCGTTCCATCTGACGCAAGACATGGTAGAAATCGAAACGCCAGGGCTCGGCTTTGAGTTCGTCGATCAACGTCATAAAGGCCTCCGCGAACCCATGCGGGCCGGCCATCGCATGATCTCACCGCGCTCGGCAGTAGCGATCACCGTCTGGGTGAAATAGTTCAAGCCGGAATACTCGGCGAAAAACCGTTCGATGACGGCTCCCAGCAAAAACACTCCGCTGCCTTCAAACGCCTTTTCATCGAGACTGATGGTGATTTCCTGGCCGCGCGCCGCGCCGCTCCCGGCCCGCTCGCGAACGCGCCTGACCACCGG
>JAICIT010000112.1 GCA_025960445.1 Bradyrhizobium sp.
AGACACTTTTTGTCAGCTTCGGCCGTTTCGGTATCCGACAAATGAACAGCGAGCATAGCATGAGTGCGCATTTCAAGCGCCAGCTTGCCGATTACGTGGAATACCACCGCGATCCGCGAAATTGCGCGCTGCATATATTCGGAATCATATTCTTGTTTCTGGCCGCGGTCCTGCCGTTGAGCTTGTGGCCTGTTCACGCCTTCGGCGTGCAGATCAGCATTGCAGCCATCCTGGTCCTTCCAGCTTTGCTCTATTGGTTGTTGCTCGACTTCGGCATTGGCATGGCCATCGTTGGCGCCGCAATCCTGTTGCTTGCCACCGCCGGCATGATCGTGAATTACGCCAGTGTTGCCGCAGTGTGGACGGTCACTGCGGTCTTAATCGTGATCGGTGTGAGCTTTCAAATCATCGGTCATCGGGTGTTCGAACGCCGACAACCGGCGCTGGTGGACAACCCAAGTCACTTGCTGCTTGGACCGATGTTTGTCATGGCCAAATTATATATCGCGCTCGGCTTGCGGAATGATCTTGCCGCTATCATCGTTCCGAATCCTCAACCGGCAATTCGCAGCGCTTCTGCTCTCTCCGACCACCTGAGCAAGTCGCTCCCGCATACATGACCAGCATTCTTGTCACCGGCGGCAGCGGTTTCATCGGACAGCACCTCGTATCCGCGCTCGTTCAACAGGGCGGACAGGTCCGGGTGCTGGATATTCGCTCCCCCAACTCTGCTTTGCCGCAAGTTGAATACGTGCAGGGTTCAGTGCTCGACCGCGCCTTGGTCGATCACTCCGTGCGCGGCGTCGATCAGGTTTATCATCTTGCTGGCCATCCCGGCATGTGGATGCCGAGCAAAGCGGATTTTCATGAGATCAATTGCCGCGGCACGGAAATCGTCATTTCAGCGGCGCGCAAACACGGCGTCGAGCGGTTGCTACACTGCTCCACGGAATCCATTCTTTTCCGCCAATCGGCATCAAGCGATTCGGCAGAGGGTACGCTGTTGTCGGCGGACGAAATGCCCGGTCCGTACACTCGCTCGAAAATGCTCGCCGAACAGTTCGCGGTTCAGGCAGCGAACTCGGGATTTCCGGTGGTGATTGGTACGCCGACCATGCCGATCGGGCCGCATGATTGCAATCTCACGCCACCCACGGCGATGCTTCGGCATTTCCTCACCGGCCGTCTTCAATTGTATCTCGATTTCATCGTGAACCTGGTCGATGTGCGCGACGTCGCCGCGGGATTGATTCTTACGATGGAGCGGGGACAGGTAGGCCATCGCTACCTGCTTGGCGGCGAAAGCATTCCGCTGAAGAAAATTCTTCGCCTGGTGGCGTCCATCAGCGGCGGCCGGCGCGTCCAAATACCGGTTTGCGGCGCGGTTGCGAAAACGGCCGCGGCGGCGCTGGAGTTCGTCGCCGACCATGTGACTCGACGCCCTCCCTCTGGCACGGCCGAGGGCGTCCGGATCGCGTTGCGGGCGACCACGCTTTCGACACGCAAGGCGGAGCATGAATTGGGCTACGCTCCAGGTCCCGTCGAGCCGGCGTTGCGAGACACCATTGCTCATCTGCTCAGGACCGCCCATTAGAGTCGTGCCGGCGCGACGTTTGCCAGCGCAATCCAATCAGGAATATAATTCGGCATGTCGCACGATGCGAACTCGCCTTTGGCGTTCATCTGGAGCGGATGGACCGCCACCTGGCCGACCGAACTGCTGGCGTTGATCTGGATCGCCTGGCTCATCAGCTGGGCGATCGGCGCTTTTTTCTCCGCCCGGACCGAGAAGCACGTCAGGACTTGGGACTCCCGCGCCTACCGAATTCCGATCCTGGCGGGCGCCATACTGCTTACGCCATGGACCGCAGAGCTGTTGGGCGAGCAACCGCTCTGGAATCCCGGCAACACCGCCACCTATGTCCTCGCAGTGCTGACGTTGGCGGGCACGTTATTCACCTGGTGGGCGCGAATTCATCTTGGTCGGTTTTGGTCGAACGCGATCACACGCAAGGAAGGCCACCGGGTCATTGATACCGGTCCATACGGCCTTGTGCGCCATCCGATCTATACAGGACTTATCGGAGCCATGTCGGCGACTGCCATCGCCGTCGGCACAGTGACGGCCGTGCTGGGCGCATTCCTGATCGCGATCGGGCTTTGGCAAAAGGCTCGCATGGAAGAAGGCTTCTTGACGAGCGAACTTGGGGCGGACGCTTACGGACCATACTGTCGCCGCGTCCCAATGCTGATTCCATTTCTGCGGCCACGCTGAAAAGCGCCTAATCGCGCCCGCTCGCGGCAGCTTCGGGCCTGTTCGACGATTCTTCGGGCGCACTCGCTTGCACCGGTTGCTTTTGCCTGGCGAAGGTCTCTCCGCGGCGGCTAAACACGACCGCGTCGATCGCGCTGATCACCTTCTGCTGCATGATCTGGTTCTTGTCGATCGACAGGTGTCCGATACCAGGCACGCCCTGCACGTCCACATTCTCCAGCGCACCACGAAAATCCTTGGTCGGCGTGACCGGCTCGCCGGCCCCACTGGCGACGTAGAAGTTGATATAGCGCTCCGCGTTGCCAGCCAGCTTGGTGCGGAAGACCGAATCCAGGCCGATCGCCAGCTTCACGGGAACGCCGAGCTGGCCCAACCGCGCCACCATATCCGGCAATGCGGTCGCGCCGGAGGAGTGCCCCACCAGAATGATGTTCCGCGCGCGCCCGCTCCTGTATTCCGCGGCCGCTTCGTTCGCAAGCGACGACCAGGAGACAAAGTTGGCCACCGTGACAGGAATGCCTTGCGCCTGCAGCCTCGCGGCGATTTCATCGAGTCCAAGCGAGAAGACGTTCAACACGCCGCGCAGCAGATAAACGTGAGCGGTCGCCGCCGGCGCTACCGACGTCGCGGCGTTGATCGTGGCCGGAGAGCCGATCAAAAAGAGCGCGATGAGCACCGCTGGAATTAGGTTCAACACTGATCGATGAAGACAGAAAGACGCGCCTGCCAATCCTGTATAGCCAGTAGCTGGCTTCATAGCCCCTCGCGATGACCTATCATCCATAGCGTTGCAGGGTAGCCTTCGCATCTTCGCACCTGCAACAGGCGGCGGAGAAGTCAGGTGACTTTATTCGCTGCGCGTATCTCATGTGCAACACGGCCTTGCCACAAGCGGGCGTTTCAAAACGCGGTCAACGCGCAGCCACGACCCTGAAGCTGTGCGGCATCAGCGGTGCCGCGCCTCCGCGCGCAGATCGATCGGCATTTGGACGATAGATCCCGCGCCGGTCAGGACAGGGTTTGAACGCATCGGTTATTCCAACGACGGATTCGGCGGCACCCAACGCCACCACGCCATCGGGCTCGATGCTTCGCGCAAGGCGCTCGAATACGCCGGTCTTGGTCTCCTGGTCGAAATAGATCAGAACGTTACGACAGAAGATCACGTCGAACGTGCCGATATGGGAGAAATCCTCGAGCAGGTTGAGCTGCCGGTGCGTAACCATGGCCCGGATATCCGGATTGAGCTGCCACAACTCCCCGATCTGGGTGAAATACCTGACGAGCATCTGAATGGGCAGGCCCCGCTGCACCTCGAACTGGCTGTAAATTCCCGCTTTCGATTTCTCAAGCACCTCGTTCGACAGATCGGTCGCAACGATTTCAACGCGCCAACCGGCCAGCGCCGCGAATTCCTTCACGTACATTGCAATCGAATACGGTTCCTGTCCGGTCGACGATGCAGCGCACCAGATACGCAAGCTGCGGCGGTGGGCGCGCGCCTGCACCAGCGCCGGCAGGATAGTTTGCCGCAAATGGTCGAACGGAATTTTATCGCGGAAGAAGAAGGTCTCGTTGGTCGTCATGGCTTCGACCACGTCCGAGGTCACCGCTTCGGCGCCGCTTTTGATTTTCTGAACGAGCTCGGCGAGATCCGCCAGACCCGCCCTTCTTGCCAACGGGATCAATCGGCTTTCGACCAGGTATTGTTTGTCGGACGACAGGTCCAGACCTGATCGTTCCTTCAGAAGTTTGCGCAGAAACTCATACTCAAGCGGGGTCACGAGCGATCTCCCGAAAACAAACGAATTAGCTTAGGCGCGATCTGTCCGAGCGGCAGAACAGCCGCGCAGATGCCGGCATTGGCGACGGCGCCCGGCATTCCCCAGACCACGCTCGAAGCTTCATCCTGCGCAATGATGTTGCCGCCGGCTGCGACAATCTCCTTGCCGCCGCGCATGCCATCCGAACCCATGCCGGTCAGCACAAGCGCGAGCACGCCGCCCTGCCACACCTCGATCCCGGAGCTGAACAATGGGTCCACCGCCGGTTTGCAGAAATTGACCGGCGGCCCGTCATCCAGAACGATCACCGCATCGGCGCCTTGGCGGGTCACCCGCATGTGGCGGCCGCCTGGGGCGACATAGATCTGGCCCGGCTTGACGACCTCGCCGTCTATCGCTTCGTGCGCGGGCCGATGGCTGGAGCGCGCAAGATGCTCGGCCAGGATCGTGGTGAAGGTGGGCGGCATGTGTTGTGTGATCAAAACCGGAAAGCGGTCGATGACGGGCCCGAGTTCGGCCACGAGCGTCATCAAGGCTTGAGGACCACCGGTCGATGAGCCGATCAACAGCGCGCGCGGCGCATGCGTGCCGAGCTCGCGGCGTAACAACTCCGGATGCGCAACCGCGGGTCGCGACAGTGATTCACGCGCCGGAATTTGCGCCGCGAGCCGAGACGATGGCTGCGCTGCGCGGCGGACTTTGGCGCCAAGCGAGCGAATTTTCTGGATCAGATCGTGGTGGAAGATGTCGGCCGCGGTAACCACGCGCGTACTCTCAGGCTTTGGAATGTAATCGGACGCTCCGAGCGAGAGCGCCTTGAAGCTGATCTCCGCGTTGCGGCGGGTCAGCGTCGAAGCCATGATGATGATGAGATTGCGTTTCTTGGCCAGCAGTAGCGGCAGCGCGGAAATGCCGTCAAGGTCCGGCATTTCGATGTCGAGCACGGCCACATCCGGATTGACGCGTTCCAGCTGATTGACGGCGTCACGGCCGGTGCGCAACGAGGCCGCCACCTCCATGTCCGGTTCGGATGCGATCCAGCGTGATATCAATCCTCTGATCACGACGGAGTCGTCGACAACCATCACGCGCAATGGCTCTTGTCGCCACGAAGCCGGAGTCGAGGAACTTGTTAACGCAACACTCATTACTCACCAGGTTCGGGCTCAAGATCGGCAGCTTTAGCGGGCGTCGCCGAAGTCAGCTCGGCCGCCGGTCGAAATAGCCAGACTTAGATCAGGCCGACTTCCTGAAACTTCGCGGTGACGATGTCCTTGTCGAACGGCTTCATGATGTATTCGTTGGCGCCGGCGTGAAGCGCGCGCGCGATGTGCGCGACGTCGTTTTCCGTGGTGCAGAACACGACTTTCGGCTGATCGCCTCCGGGCATCCGACGCAGGTTGCCAAGGAATTCGTAGCCGTCCATGACCGGCATATTCCAATCGAGCAGGATCGCGTCGGGCAGTCCACGCCGACACACTTCCAACGCCTTCTCGCCGTCCTCGGCTTCGACGATCTGGAAATCCAACCCTTCCAGGATGCGTCTAGCGACCTTTCGAATGACGCTTGAGTCATCGACTACAAGACATGTTCTCATTTTCGCCTCTACTGATTCCAATCCCTAACGGGAGGGGTGCATTTCCATTGATTGCCGCTTGCCTGGCGCCGAGTTCATGCCGCCAGCATGTCCGGCACGATTTCGAGAACGCGATCGACGTCGAGGATAACCATAAGCTGACCATCAAGCCGATGTACGCCACCGGCGAGTTTGGCCAGGCGAGGATCTAGATTGACCGGATTTTCTTCGCGCCCCTCCTCGGAGAGCCGCAACACCTCGCCGATTTGATCGATCAACAGACCATACGATTCGCCACGCAGGTCGACCCCTACCGCCATTGCCGGCTTGCCATCCTCATTCTTCGGCAGCCCGAGCCGGGCGCGCATGTCCACCACGGTCACGATGCGTCCGCGAAGATTGAGCACGCCGGCGATTTCGCGCGGCGACAACGGCACTCTGGTGAGGCGTTCCGGCATAAACACGTCCTGCACCCGTGAGATCGGCAAGCCAAACAGCTGGCCACCGATCATCGCGGTGACGTACTCGGCCACGGTGCCCTCAGGGGTTTCGCTCTTGCTCATGCGCTCATCTCTTTCCGTCAGGCGGCCTGATTAATGGACGAATGTACTTTTGATGCCGCGCGGCTTAGTTCGGAGGTCTGCTCCTTCAGTGCCGCGATCAGGCCAGGACGGTCGAACTTGGCAACGTAATCGTGGAATCCGGCCTGACGGCCGCGTTCGATCGCCGCCGGCGACACCATCGATGAAAGGGCGATGATTGGCATCGAACTCAGATGCTGGTCGGCGCGTATCGTCTCGGCGAATTCGAAGCCGTTCATATCGGGCATTTCGATGTCGGTCAGCACCACATCGAAGGGTTGGCCCGAGCGCAGCGCCATCAATCCTTCTTGCGCATTAGGCGCGACCCGCACCCGATAACCTGCTGCTTTGAGGACCGGCGCCAGCATGTTGCGGAAGAAGGCGCTATCGTCGACCAGCAGCACTGATTGGGCCGATGCCGATGGACGCATCTCCTTGCGGCTGAACCAGTCAGCGAACGCCATCGGAAGGAAGTGGCCGACGTCGATCACTTCGGTCGCCTGGCCCTTGATTACCGCGGAGCCGAGAATGCCTTCCTGCTGGCCCGCGACTTCGATCGCGAGCTTCTCCTCGACAATATCGATGATCTCGTCGACCACGAGTCCCATCGAGCGGCCGTCGTCGGCGAACACCAGGATCGGCTGGGTGCCAGAGGTCTGGACGCTTACCCCAGCCATCTGCACCAGTGGCATCAGCTGCTCGCGATATTGCACCATGTAACGGCCGTTGGAGAGTTCAATCTTTTCGGCAACGATCTCTTCCAGTCGTGTCACCAGCCCGAGCGGCACGGCTTTCGGTTGGGCGGAGCCGGCGCGGAACACCAGCAGTGAGGTCAACTGCTCCGCCGCAATCGCGCGCGAGGCGGCGTTCTCTTCCGAGATTTCGTGAGCGGCGCTTCCGGCAGCACCGAGCGCCTTGGCGATACCGTTCGGATCGATGATCATGATGACGGCGCCATCACCCAGAATGGTATTACCCGAGAACATGTCGATGTGACGCAGCTTGGTCGACATCGGCTTGACCACGATTTCTTCGGTGTGAAACACGCCATCGACCACGATGCCGAAGGTCTGACTGCCGACCTGCGTCACGACAATGAAGCCATTCTCGGGATCGGAAGACGAGCCGTCATCGACCTTGAGCAGCTTCTTCAGGTGCATCAGCGGCAACAGCTTGTTTCGCAGCCGTAACACCGCCGTGTCCTTGATGCGTTCGATGCGGTGCTCGGAATTGGCGCGGGCGCGGACCAGCTCAACCACCGACCATTGAGGGATCGCGAAGCGG
>JAICIT010000113.1 GCA_025960445.1 Bradyrhizobium sp.
CAGGCAGATTGAGATCGGCAAATCAGTCGCTTCCGACATCGATCGGTTGCGGGAAAAAATCGCCGCGGCCGGGAAGCCGGAACTGGCGCGCAAGGTGGAGGCCGTGAGTGCCTCGCTAAAGCAATACCAGGCGCATTTTCTCACCGTCGTGCAGCAGAAGCAGAAACTGGGGCTGGATGAGAATTCTGGCCTGGAAGGGCGCCTGCGAACTTCCGTGCATGAAATGGAGTCCAGGGTCGAGCAACTTCATGAGACCGGACTTCTGGTGACGATGCTCATGATGCGACGTCACGAGAAGGACTTCATGCTTCGGCATGCGCAAAAATATGGCGATGAAATGAAGAAACGCGCGTCAGAATTCGTGACCGCGCTCGCAAGCACGGACATTCCGAGTCCCGCAAAGACCGAGCTCAAGGAAAAACTCGCGGACTATCAACGCGACTTTTTTGCCTGGATGGAAACTTCGCTGACTCTGTCGAACGAGACAAAGGCGATGTCTGACTCATTTGCGACCGTCGAGCCGGTCATCGAAGCTATATCAGGCGAAGTCAACGCCCTGAAGGCCGCCGCCGATCAATCGCGGATCGAGGTGCGTGATACGATACAATGGCAGATGGAGGTCGCCATTCTGTTGATTGCGGCCCTGGTGCTGGCAGCGGGGTTTTTCATCGGCCGGTCGGTTTCCAGGCCGTTGTCGCAGATGAGCCGAGGTTTGATCGATCTGGCAAAAGGCAATTTCTCGATTGTGCTGCCCGGGCTTGGTCGGAGCGACGAGATCGGCGAGATCGCCCACGCTGTCGAAAGCTTGAAGATCACGGCGGAGCAAAAGGCGCGCGATGAAGCCGAAGCCAAGCTCCGGCAGGATCAGATCGCGGCTGGGCAGCGCAAGCAGGACATGATCAAGCTTGCCGATACTTTTGAATCTGCCGTTGGTGAGATCGTGGAGACCGTCTCAGCCGCGTCGGTTGAACTCGAGGTCTCCGCCGCGACGCTTACCTCGGCGGCAGAGCGGGCGCAGCAGGTCACCACCAGCGTCGCGGCTGCATCCGCGGAAGCCTCCACCAATGTGCAGTCGGTTGCTTCCGCAACGGAAGAAATGGGCTCCTCGGTCAATGAAATCAGTCGCCAGGTTCAGGAATCGGCGCGCATTGCTAATGAGGCGGTGGATCAGGCGCACAAGACCAACGATCGCATCGGTGAACTTTCGGAGGCGGCCAGTCGCATCGGCGACGTGGTCGAACTGATCAGCACAATCGCCGGACAAACCAATCTGCTGGCGCTCAACGCCACCATCGAGGCGGCGCGCGCCGGAGAGGCCGGCCGCGGCTTCGCAGTAGTCGCTTCCGAAGTGAAAGCATTGGCCGAACAGACGGCCAAAGCGACCGGCGAGATTGGCCAACAGATCGCCGGTATCCAGAGCGCGACGCAGGAGTCGGTCGGGGCGATCAAGGAAATCAGCGACACCATCGGAAAACTGTCCGAGATATCCTCAACCATTGCGGCGGCGGTAGAAGAGCAGGGCGCGGCAACTCACGAAATTTCGAGGAACGTGCAACAGGCGGCGGAGGGAACCTCGCGCGTCAGCGTCAACCTCGGCGAGGTGCAGCGGGGAGCGAGCGAAACCGGCTCTGCTTCCTCTCAGGTGCTGGCTTCGGCTCAATCACTCTCTGTGGAGAGCAACCGGCTCAAGCTCGAGCTTGGCAAATTCCTGGAGTCGGTTCGCGCCGCGTGAAGCGCGCGGCTTACTCGAGATCGATGCGAAACGGCCGCCCCTCGACGTTCATGCTACCCGGCCCCATTTCGTCCAGCGCGCGTAGCATCCGACCTTCGCGCCCCAGCGCCTCGTCCGCGAGACTGACGATCAGGCGGTTGGGCGCGGCGACCGGTGAAGCCGCACGAATTTGCCGGGCGATGGAGGTTTCATCGCGATGCGGATTGAGCAGGCAGGCAGCGGCGAACGCGCTCGCGGTCGAGCGGCTGATCCCGGCATAGCAGTGCACCACCAGTGGCGCGCTACGGTCCCAGCCACGCACGAAATTCAGCACCTGCTCGATATGCGTATTGCAGGGCGCCACAAATCCATCCATCTGCTCGGTGATGTCGTCCATCTGCACTTTGAGATGGTTGGCAGGCAGTACCGAGACCGGGCGCTGCACCTGATCGACATTGGCCATCACCGTGAGCACGTGGCTGGCGCCCGTGGACTTGACGGTATCGGGAAGCGCGGCGAGCGAACAGACGTGAATCATTGGGTTCCTTCTTTTCGCGAATTATAAAGCCCTGTAACCGGCAGTGAAAGCTCCCTGAAGGCGCGTTTACATGTGCAAGGTCTCGAACCGCGCCAGGAATCGCCTCTCGGCCTTGGCCGCCGTCCACGGCGTGAGATAATCCTCCTGAATCGCTCGGGGCAGGCCGGGATCGCGGCCGAACAGGCGTTTCGCCTCGGCCTGCGCAAAACCCGCAAGCTGGGTCGCCTCCAAGTAGGCCGCACCCCGATCGGCATCTTTTATCCGGCGTTCGACCTCCGATATCAGCACCGGGGGGAGCCCGAAGCGGATGTGGATCGCCGCTAGCAGTCGTTTTTCGACCTGCTTGTAATCGCCGCCGAGCACCGCCTTAAAGGGCGAAATCATGTCCCCGATCACATATTCCGGAGCATCATGCAGCAGTGCCGCGAGCCGCACCTTGGCGTCGATCCGTGGCGCCTGCTCGACCATCACGGCCTCGACCAGCAGCGTGTGCTGCGCCACCGAAAAGATATGCGCTCCGCTGGTCTGCCCGTTCCAGCGCGCGACCCGCGCCAGCCCATGCGCGATATCCGCGATTTCGATATCCAGCGGCGAGGGGTCCAGCAGATCAAGCCGCCGGCCCGACAGCATCCGTTGCCAGACCCGGGTGGAGTTCTGTTTCGCGAACGGCGCTTTGAGCGTCATTTTGGTTTGAGGCGTGGCGCGCGGTGCTTGCCGGCGCAAGTGTCATGACAGAAACATGTCACCAGGTGGTCGTTGACCATGCCGGTAGCCTGCATGAAAGCATATACGATCGTAGGCCCGACGAACTTGAATCCTCGCGCCGCCAGCTCCTTTGAAATCTTGATGGAGAGCGGCGTGGATGCCGGCACGCTTGCGGTGGTCTTGAAATGATTGACCTTCGGTTCGCCGTCCAGGAAATCCCACAACAACTTCGAAAATCCGGGACCCTCTTCCATGATCTTGAGCCAGGATTTGGCACTGTTGATAGCGCCCTCGATTTTGGCGCGGTTGCGGACAATCCCGGCATCGTTCATCAGCGCGTGAATCTTCTTTGCATTGTAGCGCGCGATCTTCTCGGGCTGGAAATCATCAAACGCGTGGCGGAAATTTTCGCGCTTTCGCAAAATGGTGATCCAGGAAAGCCCGGCCTGAAAACCGTCGAGAATGAGTTTTTCGTACAACGCCCGATCATCATGTTCCGGTACGCCCCATTCGGTGTCGTGATAGGCCATGTAGAACGGGTCCTCACCGGGCCAGGGACACCGCGTCAGTCCATCGGCATGCAGGCGCGCGGACCTGGTCATGCCACGGTCTGCTTGGATGATCTCAGGAGTTCATCAGAATCGGCAAGCCGGATCGGAATGCCGCCTGAGGTCAGAGACAGTCCGGCCTGTAGCGCGTCGGCGACACGATCAGTGCGCAGCAGTGCGAGCCCGTGAGGGGCCGCCGTCGAGCCCATGGTGCCGACAGTCTTGTCGCCGGCGAGAATGGTTGCGCCCGGTTCCGGGGAGGGGCCGTCCACGATCACGCGAACCGTTCGCGTCCTTGCGGTGCCGCGATGCTGCATGCGCGAGACTACTTCCTGGCCGACATAACATCCCTTATCGAAGTCGACTCCATGCAAATGGTCCATATTGGTTTCATGTGGAAAGGCGTCGCCGTAAATGAAATCCAGACCACCGCGCGGCACGCCCGAGGCGATGCGATGCGCCTCATAGGCTGCGCTGTCGACCATTTCGGCGCCGATCAGATCGGCGACTTTTTGCGCGAGCGGCCCGGCAACAAGAACTCGCCAGCCGAGCGCCGGTTGACGCGGATCAGCGAACGCCAGGTCGGGCTTGGTCGCGAGTTCACCATCCCATGCCGCGAGCACGCCGAGGCTGTCGGAGAGATTTTCGACCACCACTTTGGCGCGCAACTTGTAGAAGCCGAGCTTGTCGCTCAGCGCCTGCGCCAGCGCGCGCGGGCAATCGATCAGGAATCCGCCGCCTTCGTCGGAGGCCGCTTCGGTGAGCAAAAAATCCACAACTATCTTGCCCTGCGGCGTCAGCAACGCCCCAAATCGGGCGGCTCCGGGCCGGAGCAGCGTCACATCGGTTGTCACAAGGCCGTTGAGAAACTCGCGGGCAGCTTCGCCGCTAACCTTGACCACGCCCCGGTCGGGGAGGAACGCTGCTTTCATGCAAAAATCTCTTGCGACATGTTGCAGCGGAACGTAAGCCGCCAGGTCATAAACGACAAGACCCGCGCGCGCATGCATCCGCACTGAGAACCGAAGGTCCGCGTTTCGATGGCCAGAAGGTCACACTTGCTTGGCTTCTAGAACGGCTGACGGTCTTCCAGCCATGATGGCAAACTGAACACGAGGAATCATGAGCCAGAACTTCGATCTGATTCTGAAGTCCGGCACCGTCGTGAACCAGGACGGCGAGGGCGTGCGCGATATCGCCATCTCCGACGGCCGCATCGCCGCCATCGGCGCATTTGCGGCCCGTTCCGCCGGCGAGGTGGTCGACTGCAAGGGGCTTCACATCCTGCCAGGCGTGATCGACACGCAGGTGCATTTTCGTGAGCCCGGACAGACTCACAAGGAGGATTTGGAAACGGGTTCGCGCAGCGCCGTGATGGGCGGGGTGACCGCCGTATTCGAAATGCCGAATACCGACCCTCTGACAGTGACGGAATATAACTTCACCGCCAAAGTGAAGCGCGCTCACCATCGCATGCACTGCGATTTCGCGTTCTTCATCGGCGGCACCCGCGAAAACGTGCAGGATTTGCCCGAACTGGAGCGCGCGCCCGGCTGCGCCGGCGTCAAGGTGTTCATCGGCTCATCCACCGGCGCGTTGCTGGTGGAGGACGACCCAAGCCTGCGGCGGATTTTTCAGGTGATCAAACGTCGCGCGGCTTTTCACGCCGAGGACGAGTACCGTCTTAACGACCGGAAGGGGCTGCGGGTAGAGGGTGATCCGCGTTCGCATCCCGTGTGGCGCGATGAGCCCGCGGCGTTGATTGCGACACAGCGCCTCGTGAAGCTTGCCCGTGAAGCCGGCAAACGGATTCACGTGCTGCATATCTCGACCAAACAGGAAATCGAGTTTTTGCGGGACCACAAGGACGTCGCGTCCTGCGAGGCGACTCCGCATCATCTCACCCTGGTCGCGCCCGATTGCTATGAGCGGCTCGGCACCCGCGCCCAGATGAACCCACCGGTGCGATCAGCCGATCATCGCGACGGCATCTGGCACGGTATCACCCAGGGCGTCGTCGATGTGCTCGGCTCCGATCACGCCCCGCATACGCTGGAAGAAAAGGCCAAGACCTATCCGGCCTCGCCCTCGGGCATGACCGGGGTGCAGACGCTGGTGCCGTTGATGCTGGATCACGTCAATGCCGGCCGATTGTCGCTAGCTCGCTTTGTCGATCTCACCAGCGCAGGTCCGGCGCGGTTGTTCAACATCGCCTGCAAAGGCCGGATTGCAGCCGGCTATGATGCAGACTTCACGGTGGTCGATCTCAAACGGAAAGAGACGATTACGAATGAATGGGTGGCGTCGCGCGCGGGGTGGACGCCGTATCATGGGCTACGAGTGACCGGCTGGCCGGTTGGCACCTTTGTGCGTGGCCGCCGCATCATGTGGCAGGGCAAGCTCGAGACGGCCTCGACCGGCGAGCCGGTGCGGTTTCTTGAGACGCTGAGGCCGTGAGATTATTGCTTGGCGAGTGCGATTGAAAATTCGCCATTGCGCACACGCGCCGCCAGACCTTCCGCGAATTTGGCCACCGCCTCCTCGCCATAGGTTTCGACCAATTCGGCGAATGCGGCAAACAGGCTGGCCTGCGCAAGGCAGTCACCGTCGACGCCCTCGTGCCGTGCTTCCGCCCACGCTTCGTTCAGATAGCTGAGCGCCGTCTGTTTTTGTTCATGATCGCGCAGCGGCGGGCGGGCGGCGGCTAAGAATGCTGGGTCGCTCATGAAACTCGACAACGCTGTGCGCGATCCAGGGCGGAACGCTCGAATGCGTGACGTTTAGCATGCGCCGCCGGGACGCCTAGCCAGTTCTTTAAGAAAGGTTAACGGTCATGGCTCGGAAGCAATGTTTCTGGAACATCCGGCGCAACGCCTCAGTTGGCATAGCGCGCTGTGAGATCCCGAGAAATTTTCGAGCCTTCCTCGATGTAGCGGCGGATCGCGACCGAAGCCGCCGGCGTGCAGCTGCGATAGGTCTGCTGAAATCCATTATACCCGCGGTTGAAACCCGCGATCATGCGGGCGCGCCGCTCGCCAGATGGCGTTTCGGCATCGATCAGCGCCTGCATCTGGTTGCGCCATTTCGGGCCTTCATTGCTGCCGCAAATGCCCCTGAGGTAATGCAGCGTGCCGAGGATCTCGGCGAGCCGCTGCAAGTCGCCATCAAAGGGCGCCGCCGCATCCTGGGCCCGGGCAGGGCCACAGATGCATACCGAGACGAGAATGAGTACGGCGAGAATGGGCTTGGACATGGATGCCGGTGATATGCCTCTTCAATACGCCGGAGGCAAGGCGATGCCGGTCACACCGGTGAACCGGCCTTGCAGGCGCGGACCAGCTGCCAGGCCGATTGAATGACCTCCGGCAGGCCGCCGGTCACCTTGAGGTCGCCCAGCGCGTCGGGGCGCAGCCAGCGTGCATCGTCGAGTTCATCGTTCAGGACCGGCTCGCCCGCGGTCCAGCGCGCCGCGAACGACATGATCAGGTAATGCCCAAGACCGGAAGTTTCCGGTACGACCTCACGCCATCCGGCAAGCCCGATGATGTCGATCGCCAACGCCGTTTCCTCGCGGATCTCGCGATGCAGGGCGGCATGCAAGGTTTCGCCGAATTCCACCCGGCCACCCGGAAAGGAATAATACCCTTTGGCCGGCGCGCGTGCACGGCGCACCAGCAGGATCTTGTCGCCGCGAAAGATTGCCGCACTGACGGCCAATTGAGGGTGAGATGGTTGAAGAGCCGATGATGCTGGCATCAATGCGTCATGATGTAATCGACATCGGCCTCAGAGCCGCCATTGATGATCCCGCCCGCCAGTGCGACCAGCGGCTTGACCCACCCGGTGGCCTGTTCAGCCAGAATGGCCCGGGTCTTGTGCTTGGTGGCTTGGCGCATAGCCGCGCCCACGGCCATCAGGATCGAGGTCATCGCGGAGGTTATGTTGTCGAATTCGGCGCGAATAATGACGTCGGCTGAATTGTATGCC
>JAICIT010000114.1 GCA_025960445.1 Bradyrhizobium sp.
GTTCTTCATCGGACCATGTATCTCGCAGTTGGGGCTGCCAAAACAATGGTCGGGAGTTTCAATGTTTGTCCCGAAACGAATGCTTTGTTTTAGCCAATGAGCCCTCGGCAGAGAGTTTTACTTCCGGAGCCTGGCCGTGAATCAGAACCGCCCGTCATGATCCGCCCAAGACGAAGCTTGCCGAGGCAGCCTTGTCGCGAGAGAGTGAGTCTCAATGGCCCCAAACAGAACAATGCGGGCGGAAAATCCAGGGAGGTAATTCATGAGCGGCGCGAGGCTTAAGCACTATGGCTGGGGCCGCGAGGGCGAAGGCATGACGCGCGCGGAGCAGGATTTCGTGCTCGGGCGCTACCGCACGAAATTCGCTCGCGATAAATTCGAAACCGTCCCGGTGCCCCGGATCGAGGATCTGAAATTGCGTCCGGCGCGCGTACAACCGCCCGAGGCAATTGCCGACTTCTGCACGAGCGATCGCTACGACCGCGCTGCGCATGCTTACGGGAAATCGTATCCGGATTATGTACGTGCGATGCTTGGCGATTACGATTGCGCGCCCGACGTTGTCGCCTATCCGCGCAATGAAGCCGAGATTTCCGCCGTTATGGACTGGGCTGGCAGCGTCGGCGCGTGCGTGACACCGTTCGGAGGCGGATCGAGCGTCTGCGGTGGTGTCGAACCCCGAGTAGACGGCATCCGTCATAAGTCGGCTGTTACGATCGACCTGCGGCATTTCGATAAGGTCGTCGAGATAGATCAGACCTCGCGCGCCGCGCTTATCGAAGGCGGCACCTACGGTCCATCGCTGGAAAACCAACTCAAGCCGCACGGCGTCACGTTACGGCACTTCCCCCAAAGTTTCGAATATTCGACGCTTGGCGGTTGGATCGCCACGAGATCCGGTGGTCATTTCGCCAGCCTCTACACCCACATCGATGATTTCGTCGAAAACCTGCGGGTCGTGACGCCACGCGGCATTTTGGAAACGCGCCGCTTGCCCGGCTCCGGAGCCGGCCCAAGTCCCGACCGCATGCTGATCGGTTCGGAAGGAACGCTCGGAATAATTTCCCGCGCCTGGATGCGGCTGCAGCCGCGTCCGAAGTTCCGCGCCGGGGCATCGATTCGTTTTCAAACCTTCTTCGCCGCGGCGCGCGCGGTACGCGCGATCGCGCAGGCTGGCCTGTATCCATCGAACTGCCGCATCCTGGATCCGCAGGAAGCTTTCAATACCGGCGCGGCGGACGGCAGCGCAGCCATTATGGTACTCGGCTTCGAATCCGGTGACCACTCGCCGGACGCGTGGATGGCACGAGCCCTCGAGTGCTGCGGCGATCACGGTGGAAAGGCGGAGACCGCAAACCCCGGCGATGCGCATCTCGAAGGCGCGGCGGGCATATGGCGCAATGCCTTTATCCGCATGCCCTACGCGCGCGAATTTCTGACACCGGCGGGGCTGATCAACGATACGTTCGAGACCGCGATCACCTGGGATCGGTTTGAAACGTTCCATGACCGGGTAAAGTCCGCGACCGAGCGGGCTATCATTGCGGCGACGGGAGTGAAGGGCGAGGTCACCTGTCGTTTCACCCACGTGTATCCGGACGGGCCCGCGCCATACTTTTCCTTCCACGCTCTCGGTCGTCATGGGGCACTTCTGGAGCAGTGGCAGGCAATCAAGAATGCCGCGAGCGACGCTCTGATCGAAGCAGGTGGTACGATCACGCACCATCACGCGGTTGGCCGTGATCATCGGCCCTGGTACGACCGACAACGTCCCGAGCTTTTCGCGTCCTCGCTTCGGGCCGTCAAAAAGGAACTGGACCCGAACGGGATCCTCAATCCGGGAGTGCTGATCGATGCGTGAAATTTCAGGGGACTTCACACAAAGCGCTTGATGGCCGAATGCGCGACTGAGGGGAACGAACGCCCGTCCTTGAGGTTCGATACGAGAACCGAACAGCAAGGCTTGGCAAGAGCGAGGCTTGCGCACGCAAGACGGACGGAGCCCCATGAGAGCACTTGTTTGGCACGGAACGGCAGATATCCGTTGCGAGAGAGTTCCTGACCCTGAAATCGAAGATGATCGTGACGCGATCATCAAGGTGACGAGCTGCGCGATTTGCGGCTCAGACCTGCACCTGTTTGATCACTTCATGCCCGGGATGAAATCGGGCGACATCATGGGTCACGAGACCATGGGAGAGGTGGTCGAAGTGGGGAGCGCGGCCAAAAGCGCGCTGAAGGTTGGCGACAGGGTAGTGATACCGTTCACCATCATCTGCGGCGAATGCGAACAGTGCAAACGGGGCAACTTCTCCGTCTGTGAACGGAGCAACCGTAACAAGAACCTGGGCGACAAGGTTTTTGGGCATACCACCGCCGGGCTGTTCGGCTACACACACCTCACAGGTGGATATGCGGGCGGCCAGGCTGAATACCTTCGCGTGCCGTTCGCCGATAAAACGCACATCAAGGTTCCGGACTCGATTCCTGACGAAAAGCTTCTTTTCCTGTCCGATATCTTTCCGACCGGATGGCAGGGAGCGGCGCAATGCGACATCCAGCCAACCGATACAGTGGCCATCTGGGGCTGCGGGCCGGTCGGCCAAATGACGATACGCAGTGCAATCCTGCTTGGCGCGAAGCAAGTGATTGCAATTGATAGGCTTCCCGAAAGGCTGTCGATGGCCGAAGCCGGCGGCGCGATTACCATCAACTTCGAAGAAGAGAGTGTAATCGACCGGCTGAATGAATTGACCGGCGGCAAGGGTCCGGAGAAATGCATCGATGCCGTAGGCCTGGAGGCTCACGCTACGGGTTCGATCGATTCAATGTACGATCGGGCCAAACAGGCGATGATGCTGGAGACCGATCGTCCGCACGTCTTGCGCGAAATGATGTATGTCTGCCGCCCTGCCGGCGTTCTATCTATACCTGGCGTCTACGGTGGCCTTCTCGATAAAATTCCGCTCGGGGCCGTTATGAATAAAGGCCTCACGATCCGCACCGGCCAGACCCATGTGAACCGGTGGACCGACGACTTGCTCACCCTCGTTGTCGAAAACCAGATCGATCCGTCATTCGTGATTACCCATACAGAACCGCTCGAACGAGGACCCGAGATGTACAAGACCTTCCGCGACAAGCAGGACGGCTGCGTCAAAGTCGTATTGAAGCCGTGAGGTGACACACATGCGCAGTGCAATTGCACCAACAGCCTTGCGCGCTCGTTCGCAATCAGGGCACGACAGGATGGCCAAGGGGCTCGGGTATCTTTCTATCGCGCTTGGCGCCGCTGAACTGCTAGCGCCACGGGCTATGTGCCGAGCTGCCGGTCTGAACGGCATGGAACCACTGGTGCGCTCGTACGGGGCACGCGAAATCGCTACCGGAGTGGCGATCCTGACGAGTCATAATCGCGCGCCGTGGATTTGGGGCCGGGTCGCGGGTGACATGGCGGATATCGCCACCGTCGCGACAGGAATTCGACAGAACGGCGAGAAAACAACCAATGCCATCCTCACCCTCGCCGCGCTCGCCGCCGTCACGGCGGTCGACGTGATGTGCGCCTCCGGTCTCGAATCCGAAAAGGGTAACCGAAAAACAGCAGTGGCAGACTATAGCGATCGCAGCGGTTTCCCTGGGGGTCTTCAGGCCGCGCGAGGCGCCGCACGGCACCTCAAAATTCCCGCGGATATGAAAACTCCGGAGATATTGAAAACTCCGGAAATGTCGAGTTCGGCTCAAGCTGCATCGTGAGCGGTAGCAGTTCTCGCGCGTCCCGCCGGTCTCGTTCAATTCACATAACTCTTTGGCTTTAGATAACCCAAACCCGCCGACGCCGCTCGGACCCGGCCGCACGGCGGGGAACCAGCGCACCTTTTGGCAGTTAGTTGCGTATGGACGACCTGTTGGAAAGTGCGATCGACGCGATCCTTAACAGCGCCGACGGAGATGTCCGTCAAGCGATGCGTGCGATTCTGGTCGAAAACGTCCGACTACAGGCCGAACTGAATCGCAGGGACGGCACCCCGCCGAGGAAGGTGAGCGGTCCGAAGATTCAGCTGCATTAAGTCGTCCGGCTCCTCCAATCGCATCGCTGCTCTGCCGTTCCGTTCCCCTCGCCTCTGCATTGAAATGGCTTTGCGACTGGTAAAACTCGCGCCTGTCACGCTGGTGTTTTGTCGGGCCGACCATACGTGGGGAGCCCGGGCGCGCTGTCATTACGAAGTTCAAGAGTTTGCGTTTGCCTCTGGGTCGATCGCCACTTTTCAGTGCTGCATGCGCGTTCAGTGCTGCATGCGCCAGACATAGAACAGCGGCCTCAGCTGGGGGGTAGCTGAGACCGCTGCTTCGGAGGTAGTCATCTTTGAGGGACAAACTACGGTAAGAAAACGCCGAGGGCGGAAAATCGTTCCGCGCAAGTGACACTTTTGGAGATCAGGATAAATTATTGCTTTGGCTAGCGAAAAGCCAACAGAAATCGGTTACGACGCGGCTCCAGGCGGGTTCGGCGCCGCGGATCGCCTGCCCGTTCAATTAAGCGGCAGCCAAATTATTTCGCACGAGCTGTTACAACGGTTGCAGTGAGCGGGCTGTGCAAAGGTATTGGCCAGCTCCCATTGCTGCGATTCGTTGCTCCACTGCGCGGTCGCATGAGAGATGATGTCGTCCGATTGACACTGAGAGCAGACGGGGGTGGCCCTTCCCCCCTGCCGACTGAAGACGATGCCGGCCTGTTGGCTCGGACTGAATGGATTGAGAAGTGAAGGGTGTGTCATCTGCTCCCCGTTGAAGCTGCGAGATCAACTAGGCAGTCGCATCTCGCGGTTCGTCGTCCATCTCGTGCGCGGATCACGTGCTGGTTGATCCGGCGTGCGTGTCAGGCGCAATTTAATGCTGTGGCGATGATTGTGTCTTCATCTGAGCATCTCATTCATTGTGGAATCTGTTGATAGGTCGAGTCAGGCGAAAATATTTCGGCCAGTGTGATCGATTTGATCGAAGTGCCGAGTCTATTCGCAGTTCACGTTAAACAGGTGGAGAAGTCCCGCCAGGTTCATCGGTAACTTGGCTTGGCTGCGTGAGTCGGCTAGTTCAATTCGAATAAGCTGCGAGCGCTCGAATGCATATTGCTGGGCAGACTCCATGCAGCCGGGGACGAGGGGTTCAAATAATGCGGGTACGCTGGGGATGTGTCGCGGTGATCTGCCTTGGGTTGGCGTCGCAGGCGGAAGCCGCCGAGCACTCCGGACTCATTCACCGCGCATCCTGTTCGGTTGTTCGGTTCTACGTCGCTAAATTCTCGGCATATGCCGCGGAGGCATGGGCGCGTAGCCATGGAGCCACCGAGGCGGAGATTGAATCCGCGCGGCGTTGCCTCAGAGATGCTCCTTCCCAAACCGCGCGGGCAACCACGCGCTGGGTCATTCAGTGAGCGGCACGTCGCGAGTTCGCGCGTCACTGAAGGAGTAGTTGCGGAGACCGCTCAGCGATACTGAAGGAGTAATTGCGGAGACCGCTCAGCGATTACGAGTGACCGCTGGTCCTGGGCTTTTTTCCCGCAGCGCGATCCGATTTATCCAGCCCTCTTTTGTCCTTTGGCGGTGGTCCATCGTCGGCGACCGTCGCTGTTTGAGCACGGTCCTTGTCGCCCGGCTGCTGCTCGCCTCGCTCGGTCCGAGCGATTCCTTGCGTATCCTTGTCTTTGCTCATGCGGGCCTCCGTGCCTCACAATCCAATCCGCCCGCAGCGGACACGTTCCGCTCCGTTTTTCATCCCGGCAGGGAGAGTTCCGCTTCGTTGCTCACTACAGTTTTTTGGAACGACAGATTATCTCGCGTGGTTGTCCCCTGTCTGAGCGAGGGATACCACATGAGAACAACGGTTATCGCAGCTACGGCTTTATCGCTGACCGGCACGCTGGCGCTAGCACAGAGTAGCGGTGGCGGATCGGCGGGAGGCACCTCCGGCGGAGGCACGTCGACCACCGGTGCCGCAAGCGGTCCGAGCATGGGCAGCGGAAGCGCAGTCGGAACGCCTAACGCAGGCGCGCCGGGCGCGGGCACCGCCGCGGTGAGCGGGGTCCCGAGCGGTCCAGCCAACGCGGGAGGCCTCAACAATTCCGCAAATGATCCGAGTGGCGCAGGCAACGCCCAAAAAGTTCCAACTCCGCCCGGAACCAATACATTGGGAACGGCCAATGCGACGGGATCCCCCAATGCGGTCGGTGGATCAACCACTGGAATGGGCGGCAGGCGGATCGATGGAACCGTCACGCCCGGACCTTCGATGCCCGGAGATGTCGATATAAAAGCCGAAGACTCCAAGGTCGACGCAAAGATAAAGAGCATTTGCAGGGGATGTTGAAGTCCGCTGCTTCTCCCGCGCGACCTCAGCGCTCCGGGAAGTGGACTCGGGCGGTTCTCTTGCGTGCCGGACCGGAACCGAAATTGGCCATCGGCGTTTTCGGGCGGGACACAACATGGAGTTTTTCACATGCGTAATCATTTGCTCGCATCCTGCGCGATCGCTGCAATCGCCTTGGGCGGTGGGTTGGCGAAGGCGCAAAGTCCTCAAGCCCAATCTCCCTCAACCACAAATTCCCCTGCGCAAACCACCGAGCACGGTCGCGGCGCCGATTCCGCTCAGCGCCAGGGTGGATCGACGGCTTCTCCCGGTAGAACCGCAACTGAAGAGAGAAGCAGCGGAAACATGACGCGCCGAGACGCGACGGAGCGCCGGGCCGACGAGCGTTCCGAACCCCAGGACCGCTCCGAGCGCAGTGCTCGCGCCGAGGGACGCGCCGAACAACGCTTTGACCGGCAAGAGCATGCTAACGACGAACGGGGCCGCCGCGGAGAGGAACGCTCAGAACGACGCACTGATCGGCAGGATCGTTTCAACGATGAGCGGGCTCGTCGAGAAGGAGCGCGCGCGGAGCAACGCTCGGAACGGCGTGAACGCTTCACTGACGAGCGAAGTCGCCGTGGAGATGAAGGCTTCCGGGAGGAAAGAAGGTATCGAACCGATCGTGACTACGATCGCGACCGAGAAAGGCGGATTCAGGATCGCCGTTACGGCGAGCGCTTCGAAGAGCGCGGCTTTCAGGATCGACGGTACGGCGCAAGAGCCGAGCGCTATGAAGGCGGGAGCCGACTGCACATTTCGACGCGGCAGCGGGCACGCCTGCATGACGTGCTGATACGCCGGCGCGTTGAACCCGCAAGCGTTGATTTCCCGGTCCGCGTTGGCGCCCGGATTCCGAACTACATCACCTCCTATCCGCTGCCCGAAGAGGTCCATGAATACCTGCCCGACTATGAAGGGTATCGATATTTCGTCACAAACGATGAAGTTGTACTCGTGGACCCGGACACACTGGAAGTCGTTGCAGTGCTGGAGGACTAAGGCCTCGCCGCTCGCGTTGCCGGCGGCAGATCACGCCGGCAACGCACCACTTTTCGCA
>JAICIT010000115.1 GCA_025960445.1 Bradyrhizobium sp.
GTCGTGTTCAGCATGTTCTTCTCGGAAATGTCCGGATCGACCACGGCTGACGTCGCCGTCATGAGCCGTGCGCTCGGCGGCCCGATGAAGCGCGAGGGCTATAAGCCAGCGTTCATCGCTGCGATCATCGCATCCGCCTCCACCATTGCCGCGCTGGTGCCACCCAGCATCACCGCCGTGGTCTATGGTGCGGTCGGTAACGTCTCGATCGCCGGATTGTTCATGGCCGGCGTCGTGCCCGGACTGATGATCGGCTTCGGGCTGATGATCTATTGCTATTTCTTCGGCCCATCGGGCATGCGCAAGCCACGCGCGCCATTGCGCCAGGTTGTTTTTGCCGCCGGTGATGCCGCGCTTCCGTTGATGATCCCGGTGATCCTGCTCGGCGGCATTCTCACCGGCTGGTTTACGCCGACGGAAGCCGGAGTCGTCGCCGTGATCTGGATCATCACGGTGGTGATCCCCGCGCTCAATCGTGGCCACATCAAGAAAATCCCTTACGATTTCTGCCTGGCCGGATTGATCTTCTCGCTGCCGCTGATCACGATCGGCGCTGCCAACGCATTCGGTTGGATGCTGGCTTATTTGCGCGGCGCCATCGTCATCGCCGACTGGATCACCTCGATCGCCGGCAGCGACCCGCATTATATGATGCTGCTGCTGGTGCTGCTGTTCACGGTGGTGGGCGATTTCATCGAGCCGGTTCCCACCATCATCATCTTCATGCCGCTGGTGAACGCGCTGACCCAGGCCGGGGACATCAATGGTGTACACATGGGCGTGGTGCTGATTGCCACGCTCGCATTCGGGCTGATCACGCCACCCTATGGACTGGTGCTCTTGATGGCGTCGAAATTCGTCGGCGTCAGTTTCAGCAAGGCGTTACGCGCGGCGCTTCCGATATATGTGGTGTTCCTGGTGACCATCACCTTTACGATCTACTTCCCCAAGGTGGTGCTCTGGCTGCCGAAGCAAGTGATTCCGGAATCGGTCGGCTGCTTCAAATCGCCGTCAGGAACCGGATATATCTGTCCCGATTAAACTCTCGACAAACTACGTCCGCTTGCTGGTGAATTTCTTCACGGCAATCCGGAATTCGTCCGTGTGCATGCAGTCGATGATGGCGTCGCGCTCGGCCTCGAGTTGCTGCTCGATCGGTGTGACGTGGGCGCGGTGGATCAGCGCCTTTGTCGCGGCCACTCCCGCCGGCGCGTTTTCGGCCAGCCGATGCGCCAGCTCGCGAGTGGCGGCCTTCAGTTCGGCCCGCGGGACAACTTTGGCGACCAGGCCCCATTGATAGGCTTGCGCGGCCGAAAAACTATCTTCGGCAAGAAAGATTTGCATGGCGCGTCGCGGGCCGACGCTTGCCACGACGCCAACGGTTCCCCCGCCATCCGGCGATACGCCGAGCTTGGAGTAAGCCGGCGTGAAGCGGGCGTCCTCGGCCGCGATGCAGAGGTCTGCGACAAAAGCAAGTGAGAGTCCGGCGCCTGCAGCCGAGCCGTGGACGCTCGCGAGCACGATCTTTGGCATTCGGCGCAATGTCGTGATGAAGGCGTGATAATGCTGCAGCAGCTCACCCACCACAGGGGCGATCGTGTCGGCCGCTGCCGCCCTGCCGATGGTTTGCAGATCGCCGCCGGCACAGAACGCGCGGCCTTCGCCTTCGATCACCAACACCCTGATATCGTCAGAAGCTTCGACCTCGGCGCTGAGCTGCTCCAACTTCTTTGCAATCGAAAGATCAATCGAGTTGAAGGCATTGGGCCGGTTGAGCGTGATCGTGGCGATCGCGCCTTCGATCCTGAGCAGCGCCGGATCGCCGGAAACCGAGGCGGCATCACCTTGCGTCGACATATGAAAGGCCTTGGATCGAGGAGCTCAACCCATTTAAATAACAGACGGGGAACTGATGACAATCCCCCGCAAGTCTGCAAAATGCCGCGGCAACCAGTGTGAAAGCCGAACCCCATAATCGGGTGTGAGTGAGGCGGCCAGCATGGATACGACAATCGATCGTCCGGTTTCCGCTATCGATCCGTTTTCGCGCGAGTTTCTGCGTGACCCGTATCCTCATCATGCGCGGCTGCGCGAGGCAGGCCCGGTGGTGTGGCTCGAGCAATACGGGATATGGGCAATGGCCCGGCACCAGGAAGTCCGCGATGCCTTGACCGATTGGCAGACCTATTGCTCCTCGGCCGGTGTGGGCTTGAGCGATTTCCGAAAAGAGCCGCCGTGGCGGCCGCCAAGCATCATTCTTGAAGCCGATCCGCCGCTGCACACCCGCACGCGCGCCGTACTGACGCGAATTATGTCGCCGGCCGCGATCAACATTCTGCGCGCAACGTTCGAGCGTGAGGCGGAATCGCTGGTGACCCGACTGGTCGATCAGCGCGAATTCGACGGCATCGCCGATCTCGCGGAGGCCTATCCGCTCAAAGTATTCCCGGACGCGGTGGGGATTTCCGAGGAAGGCCGCGAGAACCTGTTGCCGTATGGGAGCATGGTTTTCAATTCCTTTGGTCCCCGCAACGAGCTGTTCAACGCTGCAATGGCAAATGCCGGCCCTGTCCGCGACTGGATCATGTCCAGGTGCAGCCGCGCGGCGTTGGCGCCCAATGGATTGGGCATCCAGATTTTCGAAGCGGTCGATTCCGGTGAGCTGAGCGAAGCCGAAGCTGGCATGCTGGTGCGCTCGTTTCTGTCGGCCGGCATCGACACCACGGTCTACGGACTTGGTAACGCGCTGTACTGCTTCGCCAGCTATCCAGAGCAATGGATGCTTCTTCGTGAGAGCCCGAATTTGATCCGCGGCGCGTTCGAGGAGGTGCTGCGCTTCGAGGCGCCCGTGCAGACGTTCTTCCGAACCACGACAAGGCAAGTTGATGTTGGCGGAGTGCGGTTGGGGCAGGGCGAAAAGGTGCTGCTGTTTCTGGCCGCCGCGAACCGCGACCCGCGCCGCTGGGACAAGCCGGATGCATTCGACGTCAAGCGGCGCGCGACCGGACACATGACGTTCGGCACCGGGATTCATGGTTGCGTTGGGCAGGCGTTGGCACGGCTGGAAAGCGAGGCCATCCTTAGTGCATTCGCGAAGCGGGTCGCCTCGTTCGAACTGATGGGTCAACCCGAGCCGCGGCTCAACAACACCTTGCGCGGGCTCGACACCTTGCCGCTTCGAATCGTGCCGGTCTGAGCGATGGCGCAAGGTGCAGTTCTGATCGTCGGGGCCGGCCATGCCGGTTTCCAGCTCGCCGCCTCACTGCGCCAGCATGGCTTTGGCGCGCCCATTCGGCTGATCAATGACGAGGCGCATCTGCCGTACCAGCGGCCGCCTCTGTCGAAGGCTTATCTCAAGGGCGAAGGCCGGCCGGACAGTCTGATGTTCCGGCCCGACAAGTTTTATCGCGATCAGAATGTCGAACTGATCGGCGATCGAGCCGTTTCGATCGATCGTGGCGCCCGCCGAGTGTTGCTCGCGTCCGGTTCGTCGCTGGAATACGGTCACCTGGTGCTGGCGACCGGCGCCCGCAACCGGCTGCTGGATATTCCCAATGCAAACCTGCCGGATGTGCGCTACCTGCGGATGCTCGATGACAGCGAGGCGCTCCGGCAACGGATCGCTTCGAGCCGTCATGTCGTTGTGATCGGGGCCGGCTTCATCGGACTGGAATTCGCTGCCACCGCGCGCGCCAAAGGCCTTGAGGTCGATGTGGTTGAACTCGGCGCGCGGGTGATGGCGCGTGCGGTCACCGCGGAAATTTCTGATTATTTTCAGGATCGCCACACCGCGGCGGGCATTCGAATTCATCTTGGCGTGCAGGCCACCAGCATCGAGAGCGATGGCGAGAACGTCACCGGCGTCAGCCTCAGCGACGGCCAGCATGTGAAAGCCGATCTGGTGGTGGTCGGTGTCGGGGTTCTGCCCAATGTCGAACTTGCCGCTGAAGCCGGCCTGCCGGTCGCGTCAGGCATCATCGTCAACGAGCAATTGCTGACCTCCGATCCCGACATCTCGGCGATCGGGGACTGCGCATTGTTTGCCAGTCCACGGTTCGGCGGATCGCTGCGGCTTGAATCCGTGCAGAATGCCACCGATCACGCCCGCTGCGTGGCGGCGCGGCTTGCCGGAAACGCAAAGACCTACGACGGTCAGCCATGGTTCTGGAGCGACCAAGGCGACGACAAGCTGCAGATCGCTGGCCTGACTACCGGCTATGATCGCGTCATCGTGCGCGGCGATCGCGCGCAGCGATCGTTCTCGGCATTTTGCTACAAGGCGGGGCAACTGGTCGGCATCGAGTCGGTCAACCGTGCGTCGGACCATGTGTTCGGGCGCAAATTGCTCGGCATGAACCGATCGATAGAACCTGAGCAGGCCCAGGACCCCAGCTTCGATCTGAAAGCGGCACTGGCCTAGGCCGCTGCCCCAAACTCCTGCCTGACCGCCTCGATATCCAACAATGTCGGCAATCCGGCCTCGTTACCAAGACGCTGGATCTTGTAGGTCGAGGCCGCGCGCGCGAACTCGAAATGTTCGTGCCAGCTTTTGCCGGGGTTGCTGAGGTAGGAGTAAACGTAGGCGCCGTGAAAGACGTCGCCGGCGCCGTTTGTGTCGAGCACGCGTTGGCTCGGCACCGGCAAGGCGGGAAGCGTTCGCTTTGTGCCGGTCTCGTCATACCAAAGCAGCCCGCGTTCGCCCATCGTGACGCCGCCGACCCGGCAGCCGCGTCCTCTAAGGTAGTCCATCATTTTTTCCGGCGTCATCTCCATCTGCTCGCACAGCCGTTCGGCGACGATCGCGACATCGATGAATTCCAACAGCTCGTGTGTGTTGGTGCGCAGCCCGCCGCCATCCAGCGAGGTAAGGATGCCTGCTTCGCGGCAGAGCTTCGCATAGTGAATTGCGGCATCGGGCTGGTGACCATCGACATGCAGAGCGCGGCAGCCGCCGAGGTTCAGCAGCGGGAAGGGGTGGATATGCTCGTCGTCGCGGCAGCGCACGATCGCGCGCTTGCCGTCCTTTGGCATGATGAAGGACAGCGAGGAGGAGTTGACCTTGCGTGGATGGATCGAAATTCCATACTTCGCGCTCATGTCCTGAAACATCCGCCCCAGCCAGTCATTGGCGACGGTGGCGATCAGGTCCGGCACGATCCCGAGTTTGGCGCAGCAGAATGCCGCCGTGACCGCATTGCCTCCGAACGACACCGCATAGGCGCTTGCGACATGCTTCTCGTCCCCGGTCGGCAGATGGTCGGTAATGAAGGTAACATCGATATAGGTTTGTCCGATAAAGAGAGCCTGCATTCGCTTTCCGTGGTGGCTGAGGTTGGTCAGGTCGAGCGCCGCACTTTAACACCGCTGCGCCCGATCATTCGCTGAAATATTCGCTACACGTGGCGTTAATCGCTTGAGGTGGCGATGTGGCCGGACTACGACCGTGTCGGGGTGCAATTGGCGCGCCGCGCCGACCTAACGGCTTCCGGTCATATTCAGTTCCTGGCAGCCGAGATAGAGCGAGGAGACGATGACCGTCTATTCCGGCCCGGTGTTCGATATGGCGGTGAACCAGTTCGCGGTCATCGCCGATCATCTGTCGATCCCCCATGACGAGCGCGATCGCTTGTTGCTGCCCAAACGCGCGCTGACCATCTCCTGTCCGATCCATCGCGATGACGGATCGATCGCAGTGTTCGAGGGCTATCGCGTCCAGCATCACCTCACGCTCGGTCCGACCAAGGGCGGCACCCGCTTTGCGCCGAGTGTAGATATCGGCGAGGTGGCGGCGCTGGCAATATGGATGAGCTGGAAATGCGCACTGGTTGGCTTGCCCTATGGCGGTGCCAAGGGCGGCGTTCGTGTCGATCTCAGTTCGATTTCCAAGCGCGAGCTGGAGTCGCTGTCGCGGCGCTACATGCAGGAGATGATTCCATTCGTCGGCCCGCATATCGATGTGATGGCGCCCGACATGGGCACCAATGAGCAGGTGATGGCCTGGTTCATGGATACATATTCGATGTACCAGGGCCGTACCGTCACCGAGATCGTCACCGGCAAACCGGTTTCGTCCGGCGGCACTTTGGGGCGACGCGAAGCGACCGGCCGTGGCGTGGCACATCTTGCCAGACGAGTTCTGAAAGAACTCGCGATCGATCTTACCAACGCGACCGCCGTTGTTCAGGGTTTCGGTAACGTCGGATCCTATGCCGCGCTCGGGTTGCATCAGTTCGGCCTCAAGGTCATCGCGGTCTCCGATCACACCGGCGCGCTGCATGACAAAGCCGGTCTCGATATTCCCGCGCTGATGCGGCACGCTGGCGAGCACGGCAGTATTGCCGGCTTCTCCAACGAGCTTCACTTCGATCCGGCACAACTCCTCACGCTGGCTTGCGATGTGCTGGTGCCGGCGGCAATGGAGCGCGTGATCGATGCGAACGTGGCAAAAAACCTGAACTGCCGCGTCCTAGCGGAAGGCGCGAACGGGCCGACCACGCCGGATGCCGATCTGGTTCTGCAAAAACGGCAGGACGAGATTTTCCTGATTCCGGACATCCTCTGCAACTCCGGAGGCGTCGTCGTCAGCTATTTCGAATGGGTACAGGATCTGCAGCAGCTATTCTGGGAGGAAGAAGAAGTAACGCGGCGCGAATACCATATTCTCGATCGCGCCTTCGACCAGATGGTGACGCGCGCGCGAGTGGACAAGATCCCGCATCGCACGGCCGCGATGGCCATTGGCGTCGAGAAGGTTCGCGCCGCCAAGATCACGCGCGGACTGTTTCCGTGATCATCGGCCTCGACCACGTCGTTGTGCTGCTCGAGAACATCGAGTCCGGTGTCAAGGCATACGAGTTGCTGCTGGGACGCGCGCCTTCGCGACGGAGCCAAAGCGACGGCGCCGAAACGGTGCTTTTCACACTCGACAATATGTCCCTCGAACTAGTGGCGCCGATGGGAGAGGGGGCAGCTGCCGATCGCGTCCGCGAGGCCATGAGTATTTCCGGCGAGGGTCTCGCCAGCATCTGCTTTCGCGTCGACGATGTCGCGAAAGCCCGTCGTCGTCTCGAGCGGGTGGCGCTGAACCCCGAACCGGTCGTCGAGGTCGAGAGCTGCGACCTGGATTCTGGCACCAGCTTGCGCTGGAAACGGACTCGCACCGACACCCAGATTTCGCATGGAGTCCGGCTGTTTTTTATCGAACTTGCCGAGGAACGCGCACGCTCGGCCGCGATAACTCAGACGCCGATACTGGGGCTGGATCACGTTGTGGTTTCGACCGGGGACTCCGAACGGGCGGCCGCGCTATATGGTGCGCGATTGGGACTGGACATGGCGCTCGACCGCTCGCACGCGGATTGGGGGCAGCTGATGTTCTTCCGCTGCGGCGATCTCATTGTCGAGGTGGTGCGCCGGCCGGGGGCGGAGACGGAACGCACTCACGATCAATTA
>JAICIT010000116.1 GCA_025960445.1 Bradyrhizobium sp.
CTGAACGTGGTGGCGAACCTGTCCGATATCATCACCGTGCTGACGCGTGGTCACGTGCTTGCCGAAGGCAATTATGCCGATCTTTCCAAGGATGAGCGCGTCAAGGAAGCGTACCTGGGAGCCGGGCATGCCTGAAGTGACGATGGCTGACCCCACAACCAGGGCCATGGCCTCCGGCGCGGCGGCGCCCGTGCTGGCGGTTCGTGATCTGGAGGCGTGGTACGGCGAGTCGCACATCCTTCACGGCATCGATTTTGATGTGAATGCAGGTGAGGTGGTCACGCTGCTCGGGCGCAATGGCGCCGGCAAGACCACGACCTTGAAATCGGTGATGGGAATTATAGGCAAGCGGAAGGGTTCGGTCCGTTTCAACGGTCAGGAGATCATCCGCGCGTCCTCGGACCGTATCGCGGGCAAGGGTATCGCATTTTGCCCCGAGGAGCGCGGGATATTCGCCAGTCTCGATGTCCGGGAAAATCTGCTGCTGCCGCCGATTGTACGCAGCGGAGGCCTATCGCTGGATCAGATCTTCGAGCTGTTTCCTAACCTGAAGGAGCGGCTGAAGAGTCAGGGCACCAAATTGTCAGGCGGCGAACAGCAGATGCTGGCGATCGCAAGGATCCTGCGGACCGGCGCGCGTTTTCTGATGCTGGACGAGCCGACCGAGGGGCTCGCGCCGGTCATCATCCAGCAGATCGGGCACACGATCGCACGGCTCAAGAAAGAAGGTTTTACCATCCTTCTGGTCGAACAGAACTTCCGGTTCGCGTCCACTGTCGCGGACCGCTACTACATTGTCGAACATGGCAAGGTGATCGACGGCTTCGCCAATGCCGATCTACAAGCCAACATGAGCAAGCTTCACACTTATCTCGGCGTCTGAGCACGTCTCCAAGCAGGACCACGGAGTAGACATGCAAAATAGAATTTCGGCTGTTTTGGTTGCAGTCGCGCTGTCATGCGCAGCGACTGGATTCGCCTCTGCGCAGGACAAGACAATCAAAATCGGAGTCCTCACCGACAATTCGGGGCTGTATTCCGATCTCGGCGGCGTCGGCTCGACTTTAGCTGCGCAGATGGCGGTCGAGGATTCCGGGCTGGCGGGCAAGGGCTGGAAGATCGAGGTGATCTCGGCCGATCACCAGAACAAGCCGGACATCGCCACCAATATCGCGCGGCAATGGATCGACGTCGACAAGGTCGACATTTTCATGGACGTGCTGAACTCAGGTGTCGCTCTGGCGGTCAACAACGTCGTGAGGGAGAAGAACTCCATCATGATCAATACCGGCGCAGCAACGTCGGATCTCACCAACGCTCAATGCTCTCCCAACACCATTCATTGGGTTTACGATACATACATGCTCGCCAACAGCACCGGTCAGGCTTTGGTCAAAGCCGGTGGTGACACCTGGTTCTTCCTGACTGCCGACTACGCATTCGGCGCCGCGCTGGAACGCGACACCACCGCGGTGGTGGTGAAGGCGGGCGGCAAGGTTATTGGTGGAGTGAAGCATCCGCTCAACACGGCGGACTTCTCGTCGTTCCTGCTGCAGGCGCAGGCCTCAAAAGCCAAGATCATTGGAATGGCCAATGCCGGCGGCGACACGACGAATACGATCAAACAGGCCTCGGAATTTGGGATTGTCGCGGGAGGTCAGAAGCTCGCCGGCCTTCTCCTGTTCATCACCGACGTTCATTCGCTGGGCCTGAAGGTAGCGCAGGGCCTGAACTTCACCGAAACGTTTTACTGGGACATGAATGACGGCACCCGCGCGTTCTCGAAGCGGTTTTCCGAGCGCATGAAGAACAAAGCCGAGCCGAGCATGGTTCAGGCCGGCGTCTATTCGGGATTGGTCCACTACTTCAAGGCACTCGAGGCGATGGGCGGCAATCCGCATGACGGCGCCAAGGTGGTTGCGAAAATGAAGGAAATGCCAACCGACGATCCCTTATTCGGCAAGGGCACTATCAGAGCCGACGGCCGCAAGATTCATCCGGCGTATCTCTTCGAGGTGAAGAAGCCGGAGGAGTCGAAAGGTCCGTGGGATTATTACAAGCTGGTCGGAACCACTCCCGGCGATCAGGCTTTCAGGCCGTTGTCGGAAAGTGTTTGCCCGCTTGTAAAGAAGTAGCGAGGGCACCGCCGGCCTTATGCCGGCGGGGTGCCTGGAAGGTCTCGACCGTGACTCGGGCGTTCGAGCAGGACTGAGTGCGAAAGATCGATCGATGCAGGCTCTATACGCACAGCTTTTGGTGGGACTGATCAACGGCTCGTTTTACGCGCTGCTGAGCCTCGGGCTCGCGGTCATTTTCGGCATGCTGAACATCATCAACTTCGCCCATGGCGCGGTTTACATGATGGGCGCTTTTGTCGCCTACTTCCTGCTGAACGTGGCCGGCATTGGCTATTGGCCTGCATTGATCATCGCGCCGATTGTGGTTGGCATTTTCGGCATGATCCTAGAGCGGACCATGCTGCAATGGCTTTCCGGCCTGGATCATCTGTATGGATTGCTCCTAACCTTCGGGCTCGCCCTGATCATCCAGGGCGTGTTCCAGAACTACTTCGGCTCCTCCGGTCTGCCCTATTCGATTCCCGACGAGCTAAAGGGCGGCATGAATCTGGGGTTCATGTTCCTGCCGATCTACCGCGGATGGGTCGTGGTCTTTTCGCTGATCGTCTGTCTGCTGACCTGGTACCTGATCGAGCGGACGCGGCTCGGCGCGTATCTGCGCGCCGCCACTGAAAATCCGACCTTGGTGCGCGCCTTCGGCGTTAACGTGCCCAGAATGATCACGCTCACCTACGGCCTAGGGGTTGGCCTTGCCGCGTTGGCTGGAGTGCTGTCGGCGCCCATCAACCAGGTGCGGCCGCTGATGGGCGCCGATCTAATCATCGTCGTGTTCGCCGTCGTCGTGATCGGCGGCATGGGCTCGATCATGGGATCGATCATCACCGGGTTCACCCTGGGCGTGGTCGAGGGCCTGACGAAATACTTTTATCCGGAGGCGTCCAACACCGTGGTATTTGTGTTGATGGTGCTGGTGCTACTGGTGAAGCCTTCGGGACTGACTGGACGGGCGGCCTGATATGGCGACAATGACCGACACCACAATGCCGACAACACCACGCGCCATCCACGACGAGATGATCGCGTTCGGGATCATGACCGCATTGCTGCTGGTCGTGCCACTGACCGGGGTCTACCCATTCTTTGTGATGCAGGCGCTGTGCTTTGCGCTACTGGCCTGCGCTTTCAACCTGCTGATCGGCTATGGCGGCCTGTTGTCTTTCGGTCATGCCATGTTCCTGGGCACGGCCGGCTACGTCAGTGCGCATGCCCTGAAAGTATGGGGGCTTTCGCCTGAGCTCGGAATTGTGGCCGGCGTCGCGGCTGCCGCTGGGCTTGCCGTGATTACCGGGGTCGTCGCCATTCGTCGCCAGGGCATCTACTTCGCGATGATCACGCTGGCCCTGTCGCAGTTGCTTTATTTCATCTATCTGCAGACGCCGTTCACGCATGGCGAGGATGGCATTCAGGGCATTCCACAGGGCTATCTGTTCGGAATTTTCAATCTCTCGAATCCAATCATTCTCTATTACGTCATTCTCGCGGGCTTCCTGTTCGGCTTTCTGTTGATCTTCCGCACCATCAATTCGCCGTTCGGCGAGGTTCTGAAATCGATCCGCGAAAACGAGCAGCGCGCGATCTCGCTGGGCTACAAGACCGACCAATACAAGCTGCTGGCCTACATCATTTCGGGCACGCTGGCCGGGTTTGCCGGTTCCCTGAAGGTATTTGTCGCCCAGAATGCGTCTTTGACCGACGTGCATTGGACCATGTCCGGTGAAATCGTCCTCATGACGCTGGTGGGTGGATTGGGCACGGTATTCGGCCCAGTCGTTGGCGCCTTTGTCATCATCGCCATGCAGCAATATCTGGCGGGCTTCGGCCAGTGGGTCACCGTGATCCAGGGCGCAATCTTCGTGATCTGCGTGCTGACGTTCCGGCGCGGCGTAATCGGGGAAATCGCCCATTATTTCCGACGCTCGCTGTAATCGGGGCGTATTTCCGCGACATTTCCCCCTTCTTACAAAGTGGTGGATGACAGGGTTCCACTGGCGCCGGTTGGGCGCATGGCCGAAAAAATGGGCTATGACGGTGCCGTCTGGCCGGCTAGCACGGTCAATGCCGCAAAATATGGACATTTCAGATGCTGCGTTGGTTTCGTGCTCTTCTCCCGAAGGAGGAACGGTTTTTCGACCTGTTCGCCCGACATTCTCAAACCGTGGTGCAGGGCGCGCAGGCCTTGCAAGGCATGCTGCGGGGCGGCGAAGAAACCCCGGTATTTTGCCAGCGCGTCAACCAGTTTGAGAACGATGCCGACAACATCACGCGAGAAGTGCTGACCGCGGTACGCCGGACGTTCATCACCCCGTTCGATCGGGGCGACATCAAGAACCTGATCACGGCGATGGACGATGCCATTGACCAGATGCAGCAGACCGCGAAGGCCGTCATCCTGTTCGAGGTCCGCACCTTTGAACCGCCGATGCGCGAAATGGGAACGCTTCTGGTGGAGTGCGCCAATCTGGTCGGCCGCGCGCTGCCGCTTCTGCAGGCGATCGGCGAGAATGTCGCGATGCTGACGTCGATTACCGAAGAGGTGACCAAGCTGGAAGGCCGGGTCGACGATCTCCATGACATCGGGCTGAAAGAACTCTTCCTCAAGCATCGTAACGCCAACAGCATGGATTTCATCGTCGGCGCAGAAATTTACGATCACCTCGAGAAGGTGGCCGACAGGTTCGATGACGTCGCCAACGAGATCAACAGCATCGTGATCGAACAGGTATAGGGCAGGGCCGCGCAGTGGATGCCACGCTTGCTCTTCCGATACTGGTCGGATTAATCGCAGTCGCGCTGCTATTCGATTTCCTGAACGGGTTGCACGACGCCGCCAACTCGATCGCGACCATCGTATCCACCCGGGTGTTGCGCCCGCACTACGCCGTGTTCTGGGCCGCGTTCTTCAACTTCGTCGCCTTCATGGTGTTCGGGCTTCACGTCGCCCATACCATTGGTACCGGCATCATCGAGCCAAGCGTGATCGACAACCAGGTGATCTTTGCCGCTCTGGTTGGCGCGATCGTCTGGAACCTGATCACGTGGGGATTGGGAATACCGTCCTCCAGTTCGCACGCCTTGATCGGCGGCTTGGTCGGAGGCGGAATGGCGAAAGCCGGGATATCAGCGGCGGTCTGGAGCGGGTTATCCAAAACCCTGCTCGCCATCGTGCTCTCGCCACTGGTTGGATTCCTGTTGGCGATGGGGCTGGTTGCGATCGTTTCCTGGGCGTCGGTGCGCTCCACTCCTTTTGCGGTCGACCGTGCTTTCCGCATTCTGCAGTTCGTCTCGGCGTCGCTCTATTCGCTCGGCCACGGCGGCAATGACGCGCAGAAGACCATGGGCATCATCGCGGTGCTGCTCTATTCGCAGGGACATCTCGGCAAGGAATTTTACGTGCCGTTCTGGGTGGTGCTCGCCTGTCAGGCGGCGATGGCTCTCGGCACCCTGATGGGCGGCTGGCGGATTGTGCGAACCATGGGATTGAGAATTACGAAGCTGACGCCGATGCAGGGATTTTGCGCGGAGACCGGCGGCGCGGCGACGTTGTTCATGGCGACCTGGCTCGGCGTTCCCGTCTCGACCACCCATACCATCACCGGGGCGATTGTCGGCGTCGGCGCGGCAAGGCGTGTCTCGGCGGTTCGCTGGAATGTGGCGAGTTCGATTGTCTACGCCTGGATTATCACCATCCCAGCCGCCGCCGGAGTGGCGGCGCTGGCCTACTGGGCGGTGCTGCTGGTGCCCTAGTCGGCGTTCGCTGATTGGTAGTTTCGTGGCCCAATTCCTATATGGAGTTGTGCCGGTCATCCTTGATCCCACGCCCTTTCCCTGTCACACGCTCAGCCCATGTCCGATCTCGCCATCCCAGCCGAACAGTCTTATCACTCACCGCTCGCGGCCGAAGTCGCGCGTCGGCGGACCTTCGCGATCATCTCTCATCCGGACGCCGGCAAAACCACGCTCACTGAAAAGCTGCTGCTGTTCAGCGGCGCCATCAATCTCGCGGGGCAGGTCAAGGCCAAGGGCGAGCGCCGCAACACCCGTTCCGACTGGATGAAGATCGAGCGTGAGCGCGGAATTTCCGTGGTGACGTCGGTGATGACCTTTGAGTTCGAGGGCGTGGTGTTCAACCTGTTGGACACGCCGGGTCACGAAGACTTTTCGGAAGATACCTATCGCACGCTGACCGCTGTGGATTCCGCGGTCATGGTGATCGACGCCGCCAAAGGCATCGAAGCGCGGACGCGAAAGCTGTTTGAGGTCTGCCGTCTGCGCGATATTCCGATCATCACGTTCATTAACAAGATGGATCGCGAGAGCCGCGACACTTTCGATCTGCTCGACGAGATCGAAAAAACCTTGGCGCTTGACACCACGCCGATGACCTGGCCGGTTGGACGCGGCCGCGATTTTCTCGGAACCTACGATCTGGCGACCGGCGGCGTGCGCCTGCTCGAGGGCGGTGGCGCCAAAACCGGCGCCGCATTGCAGATCGATATCGCCGAGCTTGCCGGCCGCAACCCCAATCTCGATGTTGCCGCGATCAAGGACGAACTGGCGCTGGTCTCGGAAGCCTGCAAGCCGTTTGATCTTGAGGCGTTTCGCGAGGGCCATCTGACGCCGGTGTATTTCGGCAGCGCCTTGCGCAATTTCGGCGTCGGCGACCTGCTGCAAGGTTTGGGGAGCTTCGCGCCGCCGCCGCGCGCGCAGGAATCCAATTTGCGAAAGGTACAAGCGGCCGAGCCGCGGATGAGCGCCTTCGTGTTCAAGATCCAGGCCAACATGGACCCGAACCATCGCGATCGCATCGCGTTCGCGCGGCTGTGCTCGGGCAAGCTTACCCGTGGCATGAAGGCAAAGCTGGTGCGGACCGGCAAGAACATGTCTTTGTCCAGCCCGCAATTTTTCTTCGCGCAGGATCGCGCGCTGGCCGACGAGGCCTTTGCCGGGGATGTCGTCGGCATTCCCAATCACGGAACCCTGCGGATCGGTGACACGCTGACCGAGGGCGAAGACCTCAGCTTCGTCGGCGTTCCCAGCTTCGCGCCGGAAATCGTCCGACGCGTCCGGCTGACCGACGCAATGAAGGCGAAGAAATTGAAAGAGGCGCTGCAGCAAATGTCGGAGGAAGGCGTGGTGCAGGTGTTTCGCCCACGTGACGGCGCTCCGGCGCTGGTCGGCGTGGTCGGTCCGCTGCAGCTCGATGTTCTAAAGGCGCGGCTCGACGCGGAATACGCGCTGCCGGTCGAATTCGAAGTTTCGGAGTTTCAACTGGCGCGCTGGATCTCGGCCGAC
>JAICIT010000117.1 GCA_025960445.1 Bradyrhizobium sp.
ACCCCGCCAAGAATCAGGCCGAGGCCGACCGGGAAGAGGAGCAGGACTTTCAGCTCAGCTCGTAATCGGCTTTAGGTGGGACACCCGGCCCACGCGCCGGGCCTCAGGGGATCGCCGTCGCCAGCGAGGCTTGGTTGGCCGACAGGGTCACGCAGACCTTTTTGCGATGCAGGCCCCGATTGCGCCTGTGACTTTCAGCACTTTTCCCAGGGAACACGAGGCGGCCTGCACGTAGGCGATCTCATAAGGCGCCAGCACAAGCGGCTCGGATTTCAGCACATTTTGAGCAAGGCACGGCACGGTGAGCGCGGACAAAATCAACCCTGACAATACGGCACGCATGTTTTTGTGGTCCACAACCGGCCAGCCCACAATAACCAATTGAGTTCCCGGTTCCGGCTCGCGAAATTATTTTTCCAATTAGCTTGGCTGTCTTCCCAAAAGGACCGGCGCACGGCCGGCCCTTTCGACTCTTGTCGCACCCGGCGTCAGTAACGAGGCGCCGCGGGGCCTCCCCACCCGAACCGATAATTTATCCCGAGCTTGGCGGTGTGCTCGTCGTCACGAAATCGCGCTCCAGCGATCGCGGCGGGTCCGGTGGTAAAAGTGGTATTGCCGAAGTTGTAGTACTGGTACTCGGCTTTCGCAGACCAATTCGGCGCAAACATGTATTCGAGGCCGGCACCCACCGTGTAGCCGTTATTACGGTCGCCATTTGTCGTGAACGCCGCTGGCACCCCCGCTACCGAAACACCGATGTTGGGGTCGTCACGCCAGGCGTAGCCTCCCTTGGCGTAGAGCAGCGCCGGCCCCCAAGTGTAGCCGAGCCGGCCGGCAACAGAGCCGAGTTGGTTGTTGTTGACCGTCACCACGGTGCTGCCGGGGAAAAGCACGCTGCTGTTGTTGTTGGAAAGCCAGCTATATTGGGCTTCCGCGCCTATAACCCAGTTTGTCGCGAACTGATAGTCGAAGCCGCCCTGCACGCCACCCAAAAATCTTGCGCCGCTTCCTTCCAGGCTGTCGTTGCCGGCGAACGCGCCGCCGAGATGGCCGCCGATATAGAACCCCGTCCAGTTGTAGACGGCTTGCGGCGGCGTATAGACTGGAGCCTTGGTATAGCTGCGCGCAGGTATGTCCGCCGCGAGCGCAGGCGCTGCGAGCGCAAAAAAAGCAGCTCCGCCGAGCAGAAACTTCCTCATAACCGGTGATCCCCGCTATTGTTGTCGAACAACAATCCAAACATCATGGCGTGAATTTGGTTGCTTCGCGGCAATGCCGGACGTGTGATGATTGCCGACTGTGACGGCCCCGCAACAGAAGGTGTTTGTTCCATCAGGAACGGGCCCGGCGCGCGTGCTGGTTTTCCGTTTAGCGCGCCGGCCAAACCGGCTGCAAGCTAAAAACCTTCGCGTAAGCCGCCTTTTTTACGATCGCCAATCCCATGAATTGCCAGGAAATGGAGAAAAAATGACCGCTGCCTTGATGGAGGAATTTCCACCGTCCGCGGACCGGCTTGTGACTTTGGCGAACTGGCGCAAGGCGCCGTTCAGCGCCTGGGGCTTTCGAAACGTTCGCCGTCTGATTCCGACTGCCGACATCGCGGCGTCAGGCCATGCGATGGAGCTCGAAACATCGCTGGAAGAAATAGGACACATCGAATTCAGCAGTCATGATGGCAAATCAACCAGCGTCGGCCGAGCCCTCCGCGCCACTCACACCGATGCTTTCATCGTTCTCAGGCGCGGGCGGATCGCGATGGAGTGGTATGGTCAAGGCATGAACGCCACCACCCCGCACATCATTTTCTCCGTCAGCAAATCGATTTGCGGAATGCTCGGCGGAATTCTCGCCGATCGAGGGCTGCTTGATCCGGATCATGCTGTCACCGAATATGTCCCCGAATTGGCCTCGTCCGTCTATGGCGGGTGCACGATCCGGCATCTTCTGGATATGGCGGTCGGCATCGCCTTCAACGAAGACTACGAAGATCCCAAGGGCGACGTGATTCGATACCGCCATGCCGCGGGCTGGGATCCGCTCCCGCCAGGCGAAACGCCCATCGACTTGCGCGGTTTCCTCGGCCAGCAGAACCCGGACGGTCAGAAGCACGGCGAAGTTTTTCATTACGTTTCGACCAATACCGACGTGCTCGGCTGGGTATACGAGCGCGCCAGCGGCCGGCCTTATGCGGAATTGGTGAGCGATTATCTATGGAGACCCCTTGGCGCCGAGCGCGACGCCTACATCACCGTCGATGCCCGGAATGCAATGCGGGCGGCGGGCGGCGTTTGCGTCGCGCCGCGCGACCTCGCCCGATTCGGCGAGATGATCCGGCGCCGCGGCGTCGCCAATGGCCGGCAGGTCGTGCCAGGTGCTTGGATCGACGATATCAACGAACACGGCCATGCGGCCGCATGGGCGCGGTCGGAACTGGCGGAAATGTTTCCGCAGGCGAGTTACCGGAGCAAATGGTACCGCATCGATCGAACCAGGAACGTGCTTTGCGCGCTCGGCATTCACGGCCAGTGGATCTACATTCACCCGGAGGCCGAACTGGTTATCGTCAGAATGGCGTCTGAGGCTACGCCGCTGGATTTCGATCACGTGCACGGCTGGCGGCGCGGTTTTGATGCCATCGCGGCACACTTTTTATGAGCAACAGCGGCTCTCAGGCCGATGCTTCGTCGTCCTCGTCTGCCCAGGCGGTTCGCGGGTTTGGCACCGGATGGGGTAGCGGACCCCGGTGCTCCGCTACCGCGTGTGGATCGCTCCGGTGGTACCAGCCCTGACACACGCCACACCTGACGAAGTTATCGGCTTCGAAGATGCGGCCTTCGCTTACGCAAGCCTCGCGATCGTACATATCAGGCTCCAGATCGGATCGTTCGGCGCGGCTGGCTTGCCGTCAGGTCCAGAGAGCGCCGCCGCGGCTGTCCTTCCAGCCAGGCTTCCGTTTTTGCCAGATCAGTTAGTGCGCGTGCCAGGTGACGCATCGCGGAACGATCTGAGCCTGGTGGCAGCGCCCGCGCTTTCCGCAGCATTTCGAGGGCCGCGTGACGGTAAGCAAGCGAACGACGGAAGAACACCACGTTACTCACGGCTCAACTCCCCGACTGGAATGCGCAATCATCGCGCATCGTTTCTGAACATCCGCTGAAAGGCTCGGCCGCCGCCGGGTTCCGCGCCCTCACCCATTTACTAATGTCGGAAGGAACCGGGCAAGTCATTGGAGCGTTCTCGGGGGCAGGACGCGGAGAGCGGAGAGCGCAAATGCAGACGAAAAAGCCAGCGGGCTTGGTGAGTCCGTCGGGGTTATTGAGACTGCTCAGTCACGCTACGATGGGTGTAGCGATGGGTCTCGCATTCGCGCTCTTCCTGATTTTCGCCAATCCATCAGGCATCGCCAAGCTGGTCGAACACGGCGGAACTCATGCTCTCACGGTGATGGTCGGAACGCTGGCGCTGACGTTCGGGATTGGCGCGACCCTCACGGGGGTGCTCTTTGTCACCATGGAAGAGGACTAGATCCCGATCCAATAGGATTGAGTCAATCGCCGCTTTGTTAGCGCGTCAGCTTTTCCAGGTCGGGAAATGGCGCGTACACCGCGCCGGCGCATACCTCGCTCGCCTTTTCGATAACCCGGTCAAGCCTGCCATTGACGTAAACGATCGCGCGTTCCCGCTGCTCGCGATAGCTCCCGTTCGTCTCACGCGGGGTAAAGCGCACGCAGCTCACGTAGCGCATGCGGCCGCCGACGCTACGCTGCACGGGTTCGGCCATCGCAGCATCACGCAACCCGACCGGGTTGTTGAGATAGGTCTTCATGAAGGCCAGCAATTCGGTGCGGTAATTGGCAGGGAATGGTTGAATGGCACTGCCATTGTCGATGGTAATGCCTGCATCCCTGCCCTCCTCGTCAGTCCCGGCACAGGCCGCAAGCGCGATCGGGAGCAGCAGGATCGCGACACGCTTTGATAGTATCATCCAACAGGACTCGCTTCCAATATTCGAGGCGGTTCTAGACTGTTGGCCGGCGAAATGGAATTCGCATCTCAGCTATTCAACATCTGCCCACGTGACACCAAAAACGGCCGGCCCGCCGCCACTCGCAAATGGGGGACGAGCCGGCTGATCTCGCAGCGCTAGGCTAAGCGACGAAATCGGTTCAGCCGCGTTTGACGATCCGATCTTCGTGCTTGGTCGTGATCTTGGAAATGTGGTGCTTCTTGAGCGCGCCCATATGCTTGTGGTGCCGATGGTGGCGAACCCGGTGGCGCTTCATGGTGGCATGGGCGTTCAGCATGCTCGTCTTCACCGGTTTGACTTGCTGCGCTTTGGTGGCCGGTGTCTGCGCCGTGTCGCCCTGGCCGGCGGCCAACGCCGGCGCAGTGAGAACGGAAACCGCAAGCAGTGCCGCGGAAATGGTCTTCAACATGGTCGTCTCCTCATCTCGAGCGATCAAGAGGTCTCCGGTTGGATGGCCGCGCCTGTCGATCATGCTGCAAGCTTGAGCTCTTGGCCATGAACCCGCCCTGAAGCGCTACAATGGAGTTCGTTCATCTTTGTGACGCGTATGTGATGTATCAGCTCCGTGAATCCGCCGGCAAAACGTAGGAATAGCGTCACAGGTCGGGAATGTTGACATTCTCGAGGTGTTCCAACAGCCACACGGCTGGTATAAGATCAACCACTCGGGAAACGGAGCGACGATGATGAAATTTGCGATCAGGTTTTTCACCGTGGCAGCCTTTGGCATCGCGCTGATCGCGGCACCCTTGCTGACGCCGGTCCACGCCGCCGGCGATGACAATCCCGCGCCGCCGGCATCGAGCCCCAAGAAGGACAAAAAGGGCAAGCGCTCCAGCCTTGAGCAGGACCGATTCTCCGCTGGCTACCGCGCAGCCTACACAACGATCTACGACCGGCACGATTACGCTTCCGCGATCGAACAGTTGAAGGCGCTTGGGCACGACGAAATGGCGGCGGTCGCCAATCTGATCGGCTATTCCTATCGCAAGCTCGGTGACTACAAGGTTTCGCAAATCTGGTACGAGCGCGCGCTGAAGGCCGATCCGACCCACGTCAAGACCTGGCAATATTATGGGTTGTGGCAGGTCGAACAGGGCAACCGGGATCAGGCGCAATATCACCTGAGCCGGATCGCCGCGTTGGCGGGCGCCAACAGCGAGGAATACCGCTCGCTCGCCGCCGCGCTCGAGAAACCGCCGGGTACCGGTCTCGTCTACTGAATTCGGAAGACATAACAACCGGCGCGACTCGCAAGTGTCGCGCCGGTTCCTATTTGCCTTGTTTCATCATCGATTCGGCTTCGGCGCGGAAAGCCCGGCGTGAGGCGTCGCGCGAATAGAACATGTGTCCGCCGGGATAGACGACGAGTTTCACGCGCTCCGGCGTGGCAAAGGCGGGAAGCTGGTCGAGCAGGATCTTCGAGGCGAAATACGGCGTCGCCAGATCGAATAACCCGTGCCCCACTAACACCTTCAATTTCGGATCGAGCGCAAGAATCTCGCGCAACTGCGAAGTCGATTGAGCAGGATTTATACCGCGGCCGAAATCCCAGGCCTTCTCGACCTCTCCGTTAAGCAACCGATATGAGCCGTCAGGTCGCCAGTTCAGCTTGCGCGTGGTGAGGTCGACCACAGCGCTGGTCAAAGGAGCGGTCAACGTTTCGCCGGACGGATCGCTGAAATGAAAGGAGCTGGAATCCGGATAGGGATCGAGACCCATGACCGACGCATCATAACGTCCGGTCACTTTACCGTCCTTTCGATCGTATTCGCGGCGAAACTCCATCGCATCCAACCGACCGGCGAGCCTGCGCGTGACGGCACGGTCAATCCCGGTGAAGCTTGCGACCTTGTCGGCGAGCCGATTGGTAGCTTCCGTATCGGCTTCGCCTTTGACGAGATCAGCGAGAAATTCGCCGCGCGCATAGAGTTCGACATCCGCCATGTCGGCGCGTGTCACCGGGCCCTTTGCCTCGCGCGCCACGGCTGCCATCGTGGGAAGGCGACCTACAAATTGCAGCACGCTGGAGCCTGTAAATTCCCGGAAGTCGAACAGAGGCGAAACCATGATCAGCCCCTTCACCCCAACGCCCTGCTGAACCTGCAGATTGCGAATGATCTTCGGACCGCGAATTCCGCCATAACTTTCGCCGACCACGAACTTGGGTGACAGCAAGCGGCCCGATTTTTCGAGCCAGCGACGAATCGTGACCGCGATCGAGCTCACGTCGCCATCGATCGAAAAAAATCTTTTGCGCACCTCATCACCGGACGCGACGAAACGGCTGTAGCCGGTCGCGACGGGGTCGATAAAGACTAGATCGGAGAAGTCGAGCCAGGTCTCCGCGTTCGGCTGGAGATCGGGTGAAGCGGAGGGAGTAGCTGCGTCGCCGTTGATGTCCAGCCGCCACGGCCCGGCCGCGCCCAGCTGCAAGTAGGCGGACGCCGCGCCCGGTCCTCCATTGAAAAAGAACGTGACCGGGCGGGTGGCCGGATCGGTCCCATCACGCTGATACGCTGTGTAGGCGATATCGGCTTGCGGCTCGCCCTTTTCATCGAACAGGCGAATTGAACCGGCGGTGGCCGTAAAGGCCAGCGTGCGGTCAGCGAGAGAGAGCGTCTGCTTGGTCGTTGAATCAGGCGGTAAACGGTGCTGCTCAGCCACGGCCGGCGAGGCCGGGGTTGCGGCGCGACCACCTGGTGCGCCCGATTTCTGCGCCGACGGCGTGAGATTGGGGCGTGCCTGATCGCCGGGCGGCGCATCCTGCGCCAATGCCGGACTGATCATCAGGAAAGCAAGAAGTGCGGCGGCGCCGCGCGTAAGCTGTGCCGCGGCGAGACGGACGCTCATGTTTGTTCTTCTCCTGTTTGCGTCCTCGGCCGGACGGCGACGTTTACCATGTCAGCCGAGATTCCCTTCTACAGCGTCGGTTTATGGCTCAAAATCACGACCAGCATGGCATTTCAATCAAACGAAGAAATAGCTGAACTTGCCCTCGATCTCACCGCACGATCCGGTGACATCCGCGGCCCCAGGCTGTCTCGACAATCGCAGCCAAGATCGTATAGACGACCTCCGCGCAACCCACCCCGTCAGCGCAATGAGCAGCGATCCCATGACCAGCCCAAAGCGATATGAGCGGATCGCGTTTGTCGCGAGCGCCGGGGCGGAAGCCCAGCAGGCGCTGGCGCAGTTGGTCAAGCTGTATGGCAATCACGATCCCGCCGACGCCGATGTAGTCGTCGCGCTGGGCGGTGACGGGCTGATGCTGCAGACGCTGCATCGGCATATGCGGACGGGCAAGCCGATCTATGGCATGCATCGCGGCACAGTCGGATTTCTCATGAACGAATATTCGACGGGCGATCTGCTCGCCCGGCTCGCGGCC
>JAICIT010000118.1 GCA_025960445.1 Bradyrhizobium sp.
ATGCTCGGCGTCGTCAATCTCGAGCAAAACAACATCATAAAATTGTTCTCGGTGATGGCGGTGGTGCTGATGCCGCCAACCCTGATCGCCTCGATCTACGGGATGAATTTCAAGGTGATGCCGGAGCTCGAATGGCAGCACGGTTATCCTTACGCGCTGGTGGCGATGCTGCTCGCCGCGGTCGGACCTTACGTGTTTTTTAAATGGAAGAAGTGGCTTTAAATGTTAGGTTTTGCGGACTTTCGCGACGTCCGGCCGAGCAAGAACATCGCCTCAATTCGTCCGGTAAAATTTGATGGGTGCACTGAACGCTTACGCGACGGCTTTCTGCGATAACGGGTGATAAGCGCGAGGATCGCAATGGTTGAAAAAGTCGTAACATCACTCCCGAACGTGCTCGATTTTGCGCGCTATCAGGCCGAGCGCAGCACCGTCTGCAAAGCGGTTGCGATCTCGGCGCGGCTCTGCCGGCATTGCGGAGCGGCGCTGGCGCAAGGCGAGCGCGAGGACGAATGCTCCAGCGCGCTCAACATCGCGCCATCGGGATTTCACGCGGGCGCGCGCAAGCTGTACGCCGATTGATGGATCTTGTTCGATCATGGTTCACGGCGGCTATCGAGCAGCGTGGAAACCAGATGGATGAGAAATGCCAGGGCCCGATCGGTTCTGATTGAAATCAGTATCGGGCTCCGGCTTGTTCTTCTGACGCGTTTTCTTCACGCCAACCGCACTTCGCTGGAAAACGCTCTCTAAACGTGCTGACCGCCATTGATGTGGATCTCGGCGCCGTTCACGTAGGAGCTCGTCTCGGTGCATAGCACGTAGATGATCTTGGCCACCTCGTCCGGCGTGCCCAGTCGGTGCAGCGGAATCTGCTGCTCAACGATCTTCTCGGTACCGGGCGACAGGATCGAGGTGTCGATTTCGCCTGGTGCGATCGAGTTGACGCGAACGCCGATGTGGCCGAAATCCGAGGCCATCTCGCGAGTGAGCGACGCCAGCGCGGCTTTCGAGGTGGCATAGGCCGCGCCCGCGAACGGATGCACGCGAGAGCCCGCGATCGAAGTGACGTTGACCACCGAGCCCTTTGCCGCCTTCAATTCCGCTATCAACCCGCGCGCCATCATGATCGGTGCAAAGAAATTGACCCGGAAAACGTGGCTCCAGGTGTCGATATCTGTATCGATCGAGCCGAGCCGGGCGCCACCTTGCGCCTTCGGCGAGATCGCCGCGTTGTTAACCAGTGCGTGCAGCGCTCCGCTTTCCAGCCGTTCGCGGATCTCGGCAATGGCCCGCGTGGTATCGTCGTGATCGGCGAGATCGACCTGGATGTGATCCTCCGGCCCGGCGCCCCACGGGCATTCTTCCGGGAACGGATGCCGCGAGCAGGTGATGACGCGCCAGCCGGCGCTGGAAAAACGGATCACGGTCGCATGACCGATGCCACGGCTGGCGCCGGTCAGAAGCAGCGTACGCCGCGGTCCGTTATGGCTCGTATTCGGCATGGCGTCCTTCAGACTCTCGATCAGGGATAAAGCCGCGTTTTGGACCAGGATTGATCCGGTCCGTCGCGGCGGAATTCGATGCGGTCGTGCAAGCGGAACGGACGGTCATGCCAGAATTCGAACTGCGCCGGGGCGATGCGCCAGCCGCTCCAGCCGGGCGGTCGCGGCACCTCTCCAACGATGTGCTTGGCGGCGACCACCGCGATGGCCTGCTCGAACGCAAACCGGCTTTCCAGCGGCTGAGATTGCTTGCTGGCCCATGCGCCGATCTGGGCCTGCTTCGGCCGCGTGGCGAAATACGCATCGGCCTCGGCTTCACTCACCGGCGACACGTTGCCGCGAACGCGAACCTGACGGCGCAATGATTTCCAGTGAAACAGCAATGCGGCTTTTGGATTTGCGGCGAGCTGGCGGCCTTTGGGACTTGCGATGTGGCTGTAGAATACAAAACCTTCGCTGTCGTAGCCCTTCATCAGCACCATTCTCAGGTCGGGCAACCCGTCGACGTCAACGGTGGCCAGCGCCATGGCGTTGGGATCGCTCGGCTCGGACTTCACGGCCTCCGCGAACCATTCTGCGAAAAGCGCAAACGGTTCCTCGGCGGCCGTGAAATCACGATCTGTTAACGCCGCCGGGTGTTTGATGGAGGTCGTGTCGGTCATTCCGGAGTTCCGAGTTGCGTTCGCCCGCAGTCCAGGAGCCGCTAACGCCCCTGTATAGGTTCGCCCTATATAAGACATGGCGACGCGTTGGCCTATCAGCGATCGGCCGGGCGGGCACGGTAATGACAGTGATTCTAATCGCCTCGGGGGCAGGCGGCTGTAGTCAGTTAAGGAACAACAGCGCTTTCGCTAAAATGGAGGATAAGGAAGTCACCGCCTCGGTTGATCCCGGCCGGGCGGGCGCGCCGGCGCCAACGGAGAGCGACCTCGCTTTCGCCCGCAATGCCGCATCCGACGTGCTGACCAAGGGCGACAAGGATTCAAGCCAGCCGTGGGAAAACCCCGAGACCGGCGCGCGGGGCTCGGTAACGCCGGTTGCCTCGGCCTATTTGCAGGACGGGCGCGCTTGCCGGGATTTCCTGGCGAGCTATGTCAACGGACGCAACGAGAGCTGGCTGCACGGATCTGCATGCCAGATTGCTCATGGGCGTTGGGAAATTCATACGCTAAAGCCGTGGACGCAAAGCTGACTCGGGGCTGACCCGTTGCAAAAATGCCACCAGGACCCCAAATGACACGTTGGTGGGCGGGCAGCCCTTCGCTTAACATTTGGTTTCCCTGAAGGAGACGTGACGAATGCGCGACCCCTATGAGGTCTTGGGGGTGCCGCGGGGCGCCAGCGCTGCGGCGATCAAGAGCGCCTATCGCAAGCTTGCCAAGAAACATCACCCCGACGCCAACAAGAACGATCCGAAATCGGCTGCGCGCTTTGCCGAGCTGAACGCCGCCAATGAAATCATCGGCGACGAGGCAAAGCGCAAGCAGTTCGATCGCGGCGAGATCGATGCCGAAGGCAAGCCGCGCTTCCAGGGCTTTCCTGGCGGCGATCCGCGAACGCGCGGTGGCCCCGGTGGTTTCGAGACCCATACCTTCCGCACCGGCGGCGCTGGTCCCGGCGGCTTCGGTGGCGGCGGCGGGTTCGAGGACATCCTCAACAGCATGTTCGGCGGCGCCGCGGCGCGTGGCGGTGCGCGGCCCGGCGGCGGCACCACCTTCGAGTTCGATACCGGCGGCTTAGCGGTCGATCTCGATCTCAACGTCGCCATGACGGTGTCGCTGGAAGAGTCGGTCAAGGGCGTGGAAAAGCGCGTCCGGCTGCCGACCGGTAAAGAACTCGACGTGAAGATTCCGCCCGCCGTGGCCGCCGGTCAGCAAATCCGGTTGAAGGGGCAGGGCGAGACCGCGCCCGGTCACAGGCCCGGCGATCTCCTGATCACCGTTAACATCGCGCCTCATCCTTTCTTCAAGGTCGAGGGCAGCGACCTGCGCATCGACCTGCCGATCACGCTTTACGAGGCCGTTCTCGGCGGCAAGGTTCGCGTGCCGACGCTAGGCGGCCCCGTCGAACTGTCGATCCCGAAAAACACCTCCAGCGGACGGATCTTCCGGCTCAAGGGCAAAGGGCTTCCCAAGCCCACCGCGACGGCCGGCGACCTTTTTGCGACCACCCGCATCATGCTGCCTGACGGGAACGACGCGGAACTCGAAGCGTTGATGCAAAAGTGGCGTGACCGACACCCCTACAATCCTCGTAGCGATCTGGGTTAATCGGCCAATCAAGCCACTGATAAACCTCACGAACCGGAAAAAGGGCGGCCTCGACGAGGGACCAGCGCGGTACAAAACCCCATCGAGGCCGCTTGCGTCGATCGGCGGATCGAGCGCGGAACAATTCCGCGTGATCACCCGGTGCGATTTTGAGACCCCTCGATGTTCCAATTCCAGATTTTCAATGTCGGAATTGGGACAATTGTCTTCCGATCAGCCGCCGCTCTTTTCGGACTGGTCATAAACCAGCCGCGCCACCTGCGTCAGACGCTCGCGGTCGGTGCCGCCGCTGACCACGTAACCGACACCGCGATCGGCCCAGAACAGCGCGCCGTCGCCGTCCTGCTTCGCATACCGCATCTGGGTGGTCTCGGTCTTGGCCCGTGCGGTGTAGACCGTGAAGCGTTCGCCCGACGCACTTTCGTACATCAGGAATGATGCGGGTCCGGTAGGACCGGGCAATAGCCGTCCGCCAACCAGCTTCAGTCCGGTCGCGCCCAACTCCGGCGCGCGGACGTCCCAGCCGCATCGCTTGGTCAGCCATTGCTGCAGATGTGCGCGTTCGCTGCCGGGCACCTCGACCGGATGGCGCACCTCGACCACGTAGAGCCGGTGCGCGTCTAACGCATCGACGGTGAAATTCTGGAATGTCGATGGTGAAGCGGCCGCGCCATGGGCCAGCCAACCCAACCCGCCGCCGGCAATGAACGCCGCCAGCGTCGCGGCGACCGCGCCGTAGAACCATTTGCGCGGCTGCCGCACCAGGCGCTCGATCTCAAGCCGTCTCGGCACCGGCTCATCGGCGACAGAATCGTAGCGCGCATGCAGCGCGTCCGCCATTGCGAGCCACGATCGCACCCGTTCTGCGTCGTCCGGACGAGACGCGAGCCAAGCCTCGACATCGGCACGACGCTCCGCCGGTAGTTCGTTGTCGACGTAGGCATGCAATTCGTCTTCGGTGACGGGAATATTGCGGTTGGTCATGGTCGTTGTCTCTGTCTAATCGAAAAAGTAAAAACGGTCGCATCATCTACATGCATAATGCCTGCCATCATTTCACCCGCCTTAGCGCGGCGGGCTTGCCTTCGAGCGCGGCCTTCACATGGGCGCGAGCGCGGGCGAGGCGCGACATCACCGTGCCGATCGGTACGCCCTGGATGTCGGCGACTTCGCGATAGCTCAAGCCTTCCAGCATCACCAACAGCAGCACCGACCGCTGCTCCTCCACCAGTGTCGCCAGCGCGCGGGCGATGTCGCGTCCTTCGGCCTCTGTCCCGCTGGCGTCGGGGTTGTTGTCGAGCAGCGGCATGAACTGCGGCCGTCTCGCCAGCGAACGCCGCCGGTTTTTGTTCAGGTTGGTCAGGATGGTGTAAAGCCAGCTCCTGACATCGCCGCCAAGAAACAGCCGTTCCGAACGCAACGCCCGCACCAGCGTGTCCTGCACCAGATCGTCAGCGATATCCGCATCGCGCGCGAGTGCGCGCGCATAGCGGCGCAAGGCCGGAATCATGGCTTCGACGCTCTGGCGAAACGCGGTCATTCACGTCCGTTCGGTTGGCGCGGCCGGGCGCCCAATTTCCGCGAACGCCTTACCCAAGATAACACCAATATAACAGCGTTATTCCGGCTTTTGACGCTGCCGGTGCAAACAGCCCATTCGCGGTGCGGATTTGGGCTGTACCGGCCGGAAGCGCTGGTGTACCTCCAGACCAGTATCGCGAGTTCGGAGATCTCGCTTTACGTTGCGCAGTGGATTCATCAGGAAACTACTGAACCGGGATTAACGATATCGCGCATCGCGTATCTTCCAGGATGAGACCTCCACGAGGATCGCACGCTGCAGCAAGCTCAGCTTCTTAAAATCAGATCACGTCGATTGGGAAATTCTAGATGGCGCAGAATTCAGGTCTGATGCAAGGCAAACGAGGCGTGATCCTCGGTGTCGCCAACAACCGCTCGATTGCCTGGGGCATCGCCAAGGCCTGCCATGCCGCGGGCGCGGAAATTGCGTTGACATGGCAGGGTGACGCGCTGAAAAAACGTGTCGAGCCGCTTGCGAAAGAGCTTAATGGCATTTTGCTCGGCCATTGCGATGTTACCGATTCCGCCACCATCGATGCTGTGTTCGATGTGCTCAAGGAGAAATGGGGCAAGATCGATTTCGTCGTGCACGCGATCGCGTTCTCCGACAAGGATGAACTGGACGGCCGCTATCTCGATACCTCAGCCGATAATTTTTCGAAGACCATGCTGATCAGCTGCTACTCGCTGACGGCGATCGCGCAGCGTGCCGAAAAGCTGCTGACCCAAGGCGGCTCGATCGTGACATTGACCTATTATGGCGCTGAGAAATGGATGCCACATTACAACGTGATGGGCGTGGCGAAAGCGGCGTTGGAGGCAAGCGTGCGTTATCTCGCCGCCGACCTCGGTGAGAAGAACATCCGAGTGAACGCGATTTCGGCCGGCCCGATCAAGACGCTGGCGGCTTCCGGCATTGGCGACTTCCGATACATTCTGAAGTGGAACGAATACAACGCGCCAATGCGTCGCACCGTAACGATCGAGGAGGTCGGCGACAGCGCGTTGTACCTGCTGTCCGACCTGTCTCGCGGCGTCACCGGCGAGGTGCACCATGTGGACTCCGGCTATCACGTCGTCGGCATGAAGCGTCCGGACGCGCCGGATATCTCGCTGAGCAACACCTTGAGCAAGGAATAGCTTTAAGGTCCTGCCAGTGCCCGTTATCTATTACATTCGCCACGGCGAGACCGAGTGGAATGCGGAAGGAAAGCTGCAGGGCATGCGGGATATCCCGCTTAATGATCTCGGCCGCAAACAAGCCGCGCAGGCTGGCTCCATTCTTGCTGATCTGTTCGCGCGTGATGGACGCTGCGAAACCTCTCTGGAGTTTGTCGCAAGCCCGCTCTGCCGCGCACGTTCGACGATGGAACTGGTGCGCGAAGCGTTGGGGCTGCCGCCGCGGCTATATCAGGTCGACGACCGGCTGCGTGAGATAGGCTACGGCCGCTGGGAAGGTGCGACGCTGGCGGAGACGGAAATATCTGATCCCGAACTTTACGTCCGGCGTCAGGCCGAGAAATGGACTATACCGCCGCCAGGAGGCGAGAGCTATGTCCAGGTGCAGGCCCGTGTAAGCGATTGGTACGATCAGTTGAGGGGCGACACCGTCGCTGTCGCCCACGGCGGCACCGGGCGAGCGCTGATGGTGGCGCTGGGCATCGAGACGCCCCAAACCGCGGCCGAACTGACTATCGAACAGGGCGCTGTCTACGTGTTCAACGACGGCGGACTATCGAAGTATAGTTAAGGTGGATTGCGGCGGGTTCACGAGAGCAGGCGGTTTGACCGGCTTAGTCCCGCAGGTTACGAGTTTAGGACGACTTACATTCGACGAACGAACGCAACGCCATGTCCTTTAATACCTTCGGCCACATGTTTCGGGTCACGACCTTCGGCGAAAGCCATGGAGTCGCGATCGGCTGCGTGGTCGATGGCTGCCCGCCGCTCTTGCCGCTCACCGAAGAGGACATCCAACGCGATCTCGATCGCCGCCGCCCCGGGCAGTCACGCTTCACCACGCAGCGTCAGGAATCCGACACCGTAAAGATTCTG
>JAICIT010000119.1 GCA_025960445.1 Bradyrhizobium sp.
AGGCTTCGGGCGCCTGATGGACGATCCTAACCATGTGAGCGAGCGAATGGTGGGGGCGACACCGCCGGCCATCTATGACCTGAAACTGCGCGAGCGCCTCTTTCACGGCATCGAAGCTGTCAGGATGATCCCGGTGGACGCGAACGCCACGCTCGGACGTTCTGGATTGCTCGCGCACAGTTACATGCTCGGCCCCAATGGCGATTCGAACGGCTGCGTATCAATCAAGGATTATGAAAGGTTCTTGAGAGCGTTCAAGGACGGCGAGATCAAGCGTCTCGTTGTGGTGCCAAGGCTCGAGAATGCGGTGTTGGCATCGCGGACCTAATCCTCATGAAACCGAACTAGTCTCCTCAAAAGTTCAGAGTTAAGCTCGAAATATTCCCCAGTAACCACGTTCGGTTACGAAGGTTCAGGAATTACGGCGTTTGCTCTCGTGACGTCACTATTGCGGCGAGAGCTATCATGCCTGTCGGACGATACTTTGCGTTGGTCGGCGCAACGCTTCTCGCGCTGCTTTATGTGACGGACTGGTTCCTGCCCAGATCTCCGCCAGAGCCCACGGCTGAGGCAGTCGCCAAGCCGGTGATCCGGATCGCTTCAATGCAGCAGCCGCCGGAGCGCATCATCATTGACACCAGCCAGCCGACGATCACACCGCCGCCAATCGTACAGCAGACGATCGCAAGCAAGCCATTACCGCTGCAATCGTACGCTTCAGTGGCTCCCACTTCTGCGATAGCTGACGTTGATCACAAGAAGCGAAAACCGGCCAAGCGCCAGACGCCTAAATTCGCGCCCGATCGACCGCAATTTGCAAGCAACCCGGCGCCGACCAAGCACAGCCTCGCGGCAAACGCTCCGCCCGTAAGGCTATCGTTCGCCGACCTCATCTCCAAGCTGCGAAAGAACCTGTTCAATCTCAACTAAGCGTTCGCATTGTTGAGCGACTCTGGCAGGCGTGTTTATTTGCCTGAATCGCCATCAAAGTTTGAGCGGTGTCCGAGAGCAGAATTGAACGCGTCGCGAAGATTGCTCAGGGAGAACGGTGCGAAACGAAATGTGAGGCGGTGAGTACCGGAAGGCACATCCACGGCCCGGAAAAACGGATCAGCCCGCCGGATGGGTGTTGGCTTGCCATCTATCTCGGCGATCCAACCAGGATAGTACGTATCATGCAGGACGACAGCTCCGCCCGCCGCCGAAGTCGAGACAACCTCGACGCGGTCTGGCCGGGACGAAACGATTTTCACGCTCCCGAGCCCATCGGAAAACTGCACCCGTGGCATTGCGCCCGGAAGCCGATAAATCCACGCCGGCGGACCGCTGAGCAGAAGATCTGCCTCCGCGGGCGCCGGAATCGGCGAGCGATTCAGCGGTTGCCCGAGCACCAGATAGGTAAGGCCGAGCGCCTGCGCGAGCGTGCTGTTGTAACTGCTGAATGATGGTGGAAATTGTCGGAGGTAAACATCCCAATTCTGCTCGCCGGGCGATACCAGCCGATCGTAGATGCCGATGCGCAGCGGATTATATCCGTTGGTCGCTTCCCAACCGCGCACCATTGCGAGGTTCTGCCAGGGACCGCCAAGCCCGAGAACCTCAACCCGCGGATAGTCGCCACGCCGATGGTCTGCTGCGATCGTGGCATCAAGGAAATCTATTGCGACGGCATCCGAGCCGCTCGGTGCTTCGAGTACGGCATAGTTGCCCCAGCTCCTCGCATTAAGGCGAGACGCGGCATTCCACCACAGCAGTTCGGCGATGGCGAGAAGCGTTACGACGCCGGCGGCCGCGAAACGAAAGCGATGCTGGTGGCCGAGCAACAGCATCAATGTCGCCACGAGAATGGTTGCGGCAGTAATCGCGGCCTGTCGCGTCGCGTCCAGACTGTGTCCTGTCCGCGCCGAGAACATGATGGCGGAGAGAACGACGGCAACCAGCGGCGTAGCCGCGGCGATGATGTACGCTAACCGAAATCGCGGCAGACCCTCACGGACGTAGTCGGCGAGGCAGTGCCCGGCGATGATGGCGAGAGCGACACCAAGCACGAAGCTCGCATCGGTGGGACGACGGAACAGATCGATGCCCGGCACGAACCTGAACGCTAACTCGTAGAGCGGCGTATAGCGCCCGAGCATGAACAGGCAGGCGATGAGAGCCGTGCCACTCAACAAGCGGCGGCCGGGTCGCCATGCGCTGCCGCCGGCGATGCCCATCCAAATCAGCAGCAGCGTCGGTACGGCGCCGAAGAACAAGTAATTCTCGGCGTCGTCCGTCAGCGCGACTTCCGGAAGCGTCGCGGGTCCGGGACCCCAATAACCGGTATGCGTTCCGAAAATATTTGGAACGGCAAGCGTCGCGAAATTGGCCGGGTAGAACGATGCCCTGAGCGCATCATTCATCGACTCCTCGGGCCGGTTTGAGATATCCGCGAATTGCAGCGTCAACAGGATGGGTATGACCAGCAAAGCACCGCCTGCTGCGGCCATCGTGGTCAGCACGCCTGATCTGTCACGCAGATAACGTGCCGGCGCCGGCGAGCCTAATATTTCGGCGATCGCAGCCGCGAGCAGCACGGCGCAAAGCAGCAGAGCAACCTGGTTTCGGCCGAGCGCGACGTTGACTGCCGAGACTGCAAAGAGAACGGCTAGCAGGTACGAGCGCCGCTGAAGAGCAAGCTGCAGCAGCAGCAGCGCCAATGGCAACGCGCTATAGCTGAGAATGATCCCGGTGTGCTGGAGACGGCCTGAGGCGGCGCCGCCAAACATGAACAGGCTCGCAGCCAAGACACAGCCCGGCACTGGCCAGCGCGCTCGCCAGCCGATCGCAACGATAGCGATCCCGCCCGCCAGTAGGTGGCCGAGAACGACGAGATCGAATGCCGTCATGGACGGAGCCGGATCCAGCGCGCCCCAGGCAACGAACAGCGGTGCAAAAATCAGGGATTGCGGGTCCGCGACGCTCGGGTGTCCGCCATAATGGTAGGGATTCCAGAACGGCCAATTTCCCGCGCGGAGGGTCGAGGATAAAAAGCGGAAAAACGCGTAGAATTGGTTTTTGGAATCCCACGGTACGACAGCGTCGTTAAGTATCCAGCGACTCGCAGCACCCGCGCAGACCAGCGTGACAAGACCGATCGAAAGAAAGAGCTCGCGGGCAGGCCTGTCTGTCTCTTGCGATCTCAATGGCTGTCCAACACTTTGGGGACTCGAAGTTGGCGATCACGGTTCTCAATTGCTGCGATCTCATCGGCCTACAACATTCTAGAAGAAGACTCAGACGAATAAAGCCGTTCCAAAGGCTAGTTTCGGCTCGCGCGGACAAATCCGGACTACCGTCCTTACCGCAGTGAAAACATGCAGTGGACGCCTGTCATAAGAACGCCAATACTCGCGCTTGTGGCTATGGTTCAAAGAACACAGGAGCGCCTCGTGGGGAGACTTAGGTTGGGCCTGACGCCTGCCATTGCGGTGGTCGCATTGGCGGCGACGAATTTCATGCCTTTCGCGCGGACTGCTTGGGCGGCGGATACGGTCAAGATAGGACTGATCGTGCCCATGACTGGAGGGCAGGCGTCGACCGGCAAGCAGCTCGACAACGCGGTCAAGCTTTACATCCAGCAACACGGCGATGTGGTAGCGGGCAAGAAAATCGAAATCATCCTGAAGGACGACGCGGCAAACCCGGAAAACACCAAGCGCCTTGCCCAGGAGCTGATTGTAAACGAAAAGGTGGATATCATCGCCGGCTTCGGCATCACGCCGGCGGCGCTGGCCGCCGCCCCACTGGCGACGCAGGCGAAGATTCCGGAAATCGTCATGCTCGCCGGGACGTCGATCATTACCGAACGCTCACCGTATATCGTTCGCACCAGCTTCACGCTGGCGCAGTCCTCGACCATCATCGGCGACTGGGCTGCCAAGGCAGGCATCAAGAAGGTAGCAACCCTGACGTCCGATTACGCGCCAGGCAACGACGCGCTGAAATTCTTCAAAGCGCATTTCACCGCTGCGGGAGGTGAGATCGTCGAGGAGGTCAAGGTGCCACTCGCTAATCCGGATTTCGCGCCATTCCTGCAGCGCATGAAAGATTCCAGACCCGATGCGATGTTCGTGTTTGTGCCGGGCGGGCAGGGTGGCAATTTCATGAAGCAGTTTTCAGAACGCGGCCTCGACAGGAGCGGCATCAGGGTGATTGGCCCTGGCGACGTGATGGATGACGATCTGCTTAACGGGATGGGAGACGCGGCCCTCGGTACCGTGACGGCTCACATGTATTCCGCCGCGCATCCTTCACAGGCCAACAAGGATTTCGTCAACGCATACAAGAAGGCTTTCAATTCGCGGCCGGGATTCGTGGCTGTCGGTGGATATGACGGCATTCACTTGATCTACGACGCCTTGAAAAAGACCGGCGGCAAGGCAGATGGCGATACTCTGGTTGACGCAATGAAAGGCATGTCGTGGGAGAGCCCACGTGGGCCGATCTCAATTGATCCGGAAACCCGTGACATCGTGCAGAACATTTATATCCGCAAGGTCGAGAAGCTCGACGGCGAGCTCTACAATGTTGAGTTCGAAACGTTCGACGCCGTAAAGGACCCCGGCAAAACCAGGAATTAGTTTTAGCTCGAACCCGGCATCTGCTGGCTCCCGGTTGGCACCAACGACCCCATTTTGAGCATGTCCGGGGTCAGCCTGCCGCAAACGAGATCGTGGCCTGATCGTAGTCGCCCGAGCCCATGCGGCCCTCTGGAAAGATGCCGTGCTTTTCGATCCAGTCGAACGACTGCTCGAAGACTTCACGCGAATACGGTTCGAATACGATCCGCTCGCCGGGCCCCCATCGCCTCGTGTCCATCATGTTGTGAAAGCGGTCCGGGAATTCGTTCTGGTAGTAGTGCGTATAGAGTTCTGGCCGCAGGTCGATGTCATGCTGCGCCTTTCTCAAGGCGCGGAAATATCGGCGCACGTCTTCCGCGTCCGGCGCGCCCTTGATCATGGCGGCGATCATGAAGGTCGTGTCGATCACCTTGCGCAGCCCGAGCTGCTCAGCGAGGTAATATGGTCCATTAAAAAGTGCGGCAACCGGGCTTTTCCCCTCGATCAACAGCTCCATCCGGTGAAACAGCATGCCATCTTCGAACGTCAGATTGATTTCATTCGGTCGCATGTATTGTTCGAGAGCCTGGATCGTCGAGTAATGGCTACCGGATTGGAATCCGACCGAAATGGGAATTCCCGCGAGATCGGCCGGCGTCCGCACCTTCGAATCCGCCGCGACAAAAATCCCCGACGGAGCCACTGAATATGCATCGGCGTAAAGCTTGGTATGACCGTTCGACGCCGCAACGTTTACCGTCCAATGACAGGCGCAGCTTACATCCGCCTCACGGCCCTTCTCGATGCTCTGGAACGCGCCCTCGTTGACCTTGTTGTGGTGCTGGCCTTCGGTCGAGCGGATCAACTCCCTGAATTCATACTCCAGCCCTTCCGCGAGAAAATAGCCCTTCTCCTCGGCGACCCATTCCTGAAGCCGGAAGTGCGGCTCTATGACGAATTTGCTCATGGCGGTTCCTCCAGGCTGATCTTGCTTGTGTTTGGGCGCAGGATATCTCGCGGAAGGCGCCGAGGCCATGCCGAAACTGGAATAGTGCTATGGCAGGCGGTCCGACTCGGACCCGAGCTTGTTGCCGGACCAAGCCTATGACGTTTCGAGATTTTTGCAGCCAATCATCGCTAGCGTGACAGCAATAAAACGAATTCGCTAAACGCCAAGGTAAGCCTGTCGCACACGCTCATCGGCGAGGAGAGCGACGCCTGTGCCGGCCAGCGTGACGCGGCCATTTTCAAGGACATACGCCTGGCTAGCGATCTTTAGCGAGACCGCGACGTTCTGCTCGACCAGTACGCAGGTCATCCCGGTGGCGTTGAGATCGCGAATGACCTTGAGCACGTCATGCACCACGGTCGGCGCAAGTCCAAGCGAGGGCTCATCGAACATGATGAGTTCCGGCTCGCCCATCAGGCAGCGTGCAATTGCAAGCATCTGCTGCTCACCTCCGGAAAGCGTGCCGGCGGCCTGGCTTAGTCGCTCCGATAGCTTCGGGAACATGGCCAGAACTCGCTGCCGGTTATGGTTGCGGCTCTGCTGGGCCCGCGGGAGCATGGCACCAAGATCAAGATTTTCGGCCACCGTGAGAGACGGAAAGATTTGTCGGCCCTCTGCAACCTGGCCGATGCCGAGGTTGCATACGCGGTGGCTGGACAGGCCGGCAATATCCGCCCCTCGGAACATGATCCGACCCCTACTTGGCCGAAGCATTCCCGCGATTGTGCGGATCAGCGATGTCTTGCCGGCGCCGTTCGCACCGACGATGGCCACGATCGCGCCCTGTTTGACCGTGAGCGATACGTTCTCCAGGGCCTGGGCATCGCCATAGAACACGCTGAGGCTTTCGACGTTGAGCACTAAAGCGCCTCCGCACCGAGATAAGAGTGAACCACGGCCGGATCGCGGAGCACATTCTCCGGTGTTCCCTCAGCAATCGCAGCTCCGTGGTGCAGAACCAATATCCGGGAGGCCAGCGCGGCAACCGCCCTCATGACATGCTCGATCAGCAGGATCGTGAGTCCCGCACGGTTGAGCTCGCGCAGAATGGCAACGATGCGATCGGTCTCGGTTGGCCGCAGCCCTGCCATCACCTCATCAAGCAGCAGAAGTTTCGGCCGACCCGCCAGAGCACGCGCGACTTCGAGGCGCTTGCGATCGGGGAGCGTGAGGCTTGACGCGATTTGCGCGCGCTTGCCGAGCAGATCGAGCTGCGACATGATTTCGTAGGCGATGTTGCGGGCGCCTTCGAGCTCGTTGGTCTGCATGAGCGCGCCGACCACGACATTGTCCTCGACCGAAAGCGACGGAAACGGCCTTACCAATTGAAAGGTCCGGCCGATGCCGCGTTGTGCGATCTGGTCCGAGCGCAATCCGTCGATCTTCTCGCCCGCAAATGTGATCGAGCCGCCGTCCGGCGCCATCGCTCCGGCGATCATATTGAACAAGGTCGTCTTGCCCGCGCCGTTTGGCCCGATCACTGCGAACATCTCGCCGGGCTGAACATCGAAACTGACGTGGCTGACGGCGGTAAGTCCGCGAAAGCGCTTGCTGACGTCGGTGACTGACAGCAGGCCTGTCATTTGCGCGGCCTGTCGAGGCGCAGATGACGAGCCAACCAGGGCCATACACCATTGGGCTGGAGGGAAATAATCACCATCAGTGTCAAGCCGTAGAAGATTGCCTTTACGCCCGGTGCGTTCAGGCCGAGGCTCTGCATGATTCCGGTCAGGCCTTCTCCGAGAGGCGTAAGAATAATCGCACCGACA
>JAICIT010000120.1 GCA_025960445.1 Bradyrhizobium sp.
CCCGCTGGACGATCTGATTGAGCTGGGCACGATCGGACTCGACAACGAAGTCGACCACCCGGCCATCAGCCGGCCGCGCTTCCGCCGGCCCGACAATCGACACCAACGTTCCGCCGGCTCGAACGAGGCCCGCGGACCGCCGCTGGATGTCACCGCCTATGACATCGAAAACCAGGTCGACTCCGTGGACGTCTTCCAGCGCGTCGTTGTCGAGGTCGACGAACTCTTGCGCGCCGAAGTCGAGCGCCTTCTGACGGTCGGCCGCGCGTCCGGTGCCGATGACGTAGGCGCCTGCCTGTCGTGCGAGTTGCGTCACCATCGTCCCGACTGCGCCTGCCGCGCCATGCGCGAGGACGCTCTGCCCCGCCTGAAGGTGGCCGTGCTGGAACAGTCCCTGCCACGCGGTGAGGCCCGAGATTGGCAGACTCGCGCCCACCGCGAAGTCGAGGTCGCCCGGGAGCGGCGCGAGGTTGCGAGCCTCCACGGCTAGATGCTCCGCCAGGGTGCCGTCGCGATACCAGTCAGTGAGGCCGAACACTCGCTGTCCTACCGACAGTCCTCTCGTGCCGTAGCCGACAGCGGTGACCACTCCGGCCAGCTCGTGGCCGGGGATCGACGGTGTTCGGTCACGGTCCCGCCGATCGGTCCAGGTCGAGGGCCACGCCAGTTCAGTCGGGACGAATCCCGACGCATGAACCTGAACGACGACGTCGTTTATCGCTGCCTGGGGCTCGGGCCGCTCCACCAGCTTCATCCCGGCCGTTCCCGCAGCCTGGTCCGTCACCACTATCGCCTTCATGATAAATTCCTCCTCGTCTTTGGTGGAAATGTTGCAAAGGCGGAAAGCCCGTTGGACATCTGATGCAAGGGGCGATGGCTAGCTTCCGAGAGCGAAGGGGCAACAGCACTTTGCCAGTGCTCGACGTGAGCTCGCTTCCATCGATTTGAGGGCAAGTGGGCGCTTGGCACAAAGCGAATATGGCATTCAGGACGAGCGATGTCCGCTTCTGATGGGTAGAGCGGAAATGGCGGGCAGGTGTACTTAGTATGCCAGATTAACGAGTACACGCGCTAGCAAGGTTCGCCCGGCGCGTGATCAGGTTTGTCATTCCGCGGCTTGTTGCGCGACGGTCGGCTCGGTTCCGGCCACCGTGGCGCGGCGCATGTCGCGCGGCTGCGACTGATCATAGCGCCGCACGCGGTGCATGGTCTGGCGGTTGTCCCACATCACCAAATCGTGCAGCGTCCATTTGTGCACGTAGACGAATTCCGGCTTGGTCGCATGTTCGGTGAGGTCTCGCAGCAACAGCCTCGCCTCAGGCATGCTCATTCCGAGTATCGCCCCCGCATGCGACGACAAATACAACGATTTGCGGCCGTGCACCGGATGAGTGCGCACCAGGCGCTGCAGCACCGGCTTGAACATCTGCTTTTCTTCATCGGTATAATCGAGGAAGCCGAGCGAGCCGCGCGAATACATCAGCGAATGTTCACAGATCAGATCCTCGATCTCGGTCTTGGTCTCGTCATCGAGCGCATCATAGGCTGCGCGCATGTCGGCGAATTCGGTGTTACCGCCTTTTGGATTGACGATGCGCGCCGAGAGCAGCGAAAACTTTGCCGGAACGGGACGGAACGAACTATCGGAATGCCAGAGGCAATTGCCAAGGTTGAAGAGATGATTGCGATGATCTCGCGGTAGTGGCTTGCCATCCTTGCCGAGATTGGAGACGTCATTCAGGCCGGAGGTGAGCCGGTAATCTTCCTTTTTCGTGATGTTGCCGCCGCGCGGATTCTCGCGCTGGCCGAAATTCAGCGCAAACGCCAGTTGCTGCTCGTCGGTTATGTCCTGATCTCTGAATAGCAGCACCGCGTATTTGTCCATACCTGCTTCGATATCGCGGGCCTCTTGCGGCGTCAGCGGCTTGCGCAGGTCGACGCCTGAAACTTCACCGACGAAATGCGGATGAAGCTGTCGAATGGTGATCGTCATGGCGTTTCTCCCGATCGCGGCAAGCGGTTGGCCCGCTGTCTTTCTCTGAAAAAATTACTCCCGGAATCCACGATGTCAACGCGCCTGTTATGTTCACGCATGGTCTTGGCAGATCCGCTACCTGCGCTTATCAGGCGTTCCGGGCCATCAATCCGCCATCGACCGGAATGATTGCGCCGGTCAGGAACGAGGCCGCGGGCAGGCACAGGCTCAGCGTCATATGGGCGACTTCCTCAGGGGAGCCGTAGCGGCCAAGCGCGGTTCGGCGCTTCGCATAGATCGCCTTGTGCTCGTCGCTGATCCGCGCCGTCATTGCTGTCGTGATCGGTCCAGGACAAATGCAGTTCACCGTGATTGCGTCTCGACCGAGTTCGACCGCAAGCGAGCGCGTCAGCCCAACCACTCCCGCCTTGGCCGCTGAATAGGGGCTGTGCAACGCGGTAGCACCGAGCGCCTCGGTGGAAGCGATGTTGACGATCCGCGGAGACTTTGATTTTCGCAAATGAGGCAGCGCGGCGCTGATCACGCGTTGATGCGCTGTCAGCAGTACCGAAATTGCCTTTGCCCACGCTTCATCATAGGCTTGGTCCTCGATCGCAATGCGTACGGAAATGCCGGCGTTGTTGATGACGATATCCAGTCCGCCGAAATGTGCTGCGACCGCATTGATGACGCTTTTGATCTCATCTCGACTCGCAACGTCGAGCCTCCAGGCCTTTGCACATTGACCTCTGGCGACGATCTCAGCCGCGACCGCTTCGGCGGCGCTGGCGTCGGCATCGGTCACCGCGACGTTGGCGCCCTCTGCGGAGAACACCCTCGCGGTCGCGCAGCCCATACCGCTGCCGGCGCCAGTAACGAGAGCGGTCAATCCCCGGATCGAGCGGCTGAGCTGGTTGAAATCCGGCACCCGGTTCTTCTCTCAGATCTTGCTGTTATGCTTCGGCCTACTCAAAATTCGAGGTGACGATGAACGAACTGGATTTCACGGGCAAGCAGGTTCTCGTGGTCGGCGGCTCCAGCGGCATCGGCAACGGCATCGCGCAAGCATTTCGGGCTAAAGGCGCGCGCGTGGTTGTCTGCGGCACGCGCGCTTCCGCTGACGATTATTCGGTCGCTGACGGATCGCACCTTCAAGGCCTCGCCTACGCGCAGCTTGATGTGAGCGACGCCAAAGCCGTCGCAGACTTCAAACCGGAATTCGATCGATTGGACGTGCTGGTGCTGGCGCAGGGCGCCGTCATCTATCGGCGCGGCGAATTCGAGATGGCTGGATTCCGCAAAGTGCTGGAAGTGAACCTGATGAGCCTGATGGCCTGCGCCGGCAAATTCCACGGCATGCTCAGTGCATCCAAAGGGTCGCTGATCATTGTCAGTTCGACCGCCGCTTTTCATTCGACCAAAGGCAATCCCGCGTACAACGCTTCCAAATCCGGCGCCGTCGGGCTGACCCGAACTCTTGGCGAAGCCTGGGCGGAAGATGGCATCCGCGTCAACGGCATTGCGCCCGGCCTTGTCGACACGAAGATGACCAAGGTGACAACGGACAATCCGAAACGGCTCGAAGGGGCGATCGAGCGGATTCCGCTGAAACGGTTGGGAACGCCGGTCGACATGGCGGGAGCAGCGTTATTTCTGGCGTCGCCGCTTGCCGCCTATGTTGTCGGTCAAACGCTGGTAGTCGATGGCGGGTTGATTCTGTAAACGCCGAGTTCGATCAGCGGAAAAAGCCGGGTGCCCAGGCGGACCGTCCAACATCTGCCGGCGGTCGCGGAACGTTTGGAGTCACGCGCGGGGAGAAAGAAGGCGGCTTTCGTGAGCCGTTGCCACCGCCGTTCAGTTCCCTGAATGAAGGCGGGCCCGATTGGGCAGACTGCTTCTTTGTCTTTGGCGCCGCGGCGGACGACCCAGGTCCGGCATTCGGTTTCTCCGGCGAAACCGAAGCGACAGGCGTTTCACCCTTGGCCTGCTCGCGTCCGACCTCGCGGCGCGGCCAGGCAAAGTCGTCGGCGCGGCCAGCCGGCGCAGCCAGCGGCTCGCCCTTCACCAAGGTTCGCGCGGCTAAGGCGTCGACAGCGGCCGGCCGCGATCCGGGGCCGCCAAGCAATTGATCGGTACCGACCGACGACGCCACCAGGGGGAGCACCGGGCCAGCGAGGGGTCGCGGCGCCGGCTGCCCTGGCGTTGCATTTGCGTCCGGGGTCGCGGGTTCGTTTGGCAGTGCAATTGGCGCAGAGCGCGCGCCCAGCACTCTGGTGATCTCGCGTTCGACATAGTGGGCGAGCTTGCGTGCGCCGGCCTTGGTGAAATAGACGCCGTCATAGGAGCGAAGCCGCCGGATCTGACCTTCGAAATCGGGGCCCTGCTGCAGGAAGCGCCCGGCTTCATCGACAAATCCGTCCCAGACGTCGACATAGGTGATGCCAGCCTTGCCGGCCGCGTCACGATAAAGCGAATCCAGGAACAGCATGTCGGCCGTTGCTTTCGGGCCGCGCACGGCCGGCAGTCCAACCCAGAGCACCGGCACGCCCTTTGACTTCAGGACGGCAATCATCTCTTCGATTTTCTTGCTGTAGAGTTCGACCCAGCGCTCATCCCGAAATTGATAGACGCCGTTGGGAGAGCGCGCGCTCTTCTCCGGCGCGATCACCGGCGCATCGTCAGCGTCCTCCGGAGACAATTCGGTGTCCACCGCTTTATCATCCGGTTTGCTGGCGACGTCGTTTGCCGCATCCGGTTTGGTCGTGGACTTGTCGGCGGCCTTGCCATCCGATTTGCCGCGAGCGTCTTTCTTGTCGGCTTTTTTCTCAGCCTTCTCTCCGGCCGGCTCGCGGATCGGTCCGCGGTCATCGAGCCCGAGCATGACCACGATGGCATCGGGCTTCTCGGTGGCAAGAATGCCCTTTGCCGCCGCGGCCCAATCTGACGGCTCGCCCTTGGGCTGATATTTGATCAGGCCGGAAACCGTCTTGTGCTTTCGAATGACGCCGATCTCGGGCTGTTCGGCATAGGCATCCTCAAGGCCGTAAGCGAGCCAGTCGGCCATCGCATCCCCGAGCACCAGCACGTTACGTTCCGGAACGGTGTCGCGCTTCTCAGGCGGGGGCGCCTTGGAATAGTTCTCGACCCGTTTCGGCGCCTGCGGCGGTTGCTGAAACGGCGCGAACAGATCGCCGCCAAACCAGCCGCCGCTGCTGCGCGGCTGTGGCCGGGACCACCCACCGAAATTGAAGAACTGCGCCGATGCTGGTCCGGCGATGCCGACCAACAGCGCCACCATAACCGCAAGCGCGATCAGCGGGCCGGTCTCGGTGAAAATCCGGAAAAAGGATTTCGGCTTTTGCATGCGCATCGGTCGTAAATGGGGGTCGCTCGGCTACTATACTAGCGGAATCGGGCTGCAAGCGGGCAGATTCCATATCCATAAACGGGCGAGGCTCGTTCGCGGTCAAGGGCGGGCCGAAAATATCCCTCTCAGCGTTAACGGGCTTCATTGATCCAGAATTACTGGCCTCGAAGCCGGTCCAGCACGCGGGAGGACGCAAATCCGTCCGCAGGGGTCCCGATTGAGGCCTGGAAGCTGCGCAAGGCTTCCCGCGTCAGGCCGCCAAACTGGCCATCCGGAACACCGCGATAGAACCCGCGCTGTGCCAAAAGCTGCTGCAGTTCCAGCCGCTCGGCGCGCGACAATTCGCGCTCCTGCCGGGGCCAGGACTGTACGAACGGCGCTCCTCCCCGGAGGCGGTCGGCGAAATGTCCGATGGCGAGCGCGTACGCTTCCGCCGGATTGTATTTCATGATCACCCGGAAATTTTGCAGCATCAGGAAGGCCGGTCCTTGGACGCCGGCGGGCGCCAGCAGATAGGCCTTTTCAGACGGGTTCGGAAATGCCTGCCTGGTAGCGCGCATGAGGCCGAGCTGCTCCCACTGCGCGATGGTCATCGCCTTCGCACGATCCGCCAGCATGTAGTTGAAGGTTGGAGGTAGGACGACTTCGTAGCCCCAGCTCTCGCCTGCGCGCCAGCCGTCCTTCTTCAAGTTGTTTGCGGTTGAGGCGATCAGGTCGGCCGGGTCGTCGACCACATCGCGCCGACCATCACCATCGGCATCGACCGCGTAACGCTTGAACGCCGTCGGCATGAATTGCGTCGGGCCGAATGCGCCAGCCCAGGAGCCGCGCATCTGCTCGGGACGCAAATCGCCGTGGTGCAGGATTTCCAGCGCCGAAAGGAATTCGTCCTTGAAATAATTCTGGCGACGGCCGATGCAGGCCAAAGTCGCGGTGGATTGCAGCACGCTACGATCGCCGATTTGCGTGGAATAGTTCGATTCGATGCCCCAAATCGCCGCGATGATGTAGCGATCGACGCCAAAGGCGCGTTCCACCGCATCGAACTGCGGCTTGTATTGAGCGAGTATCTCACGGCCCCTGGCGAGCCGGTTGTCGTTCACGAGAATGTCGAGATAGTCCCAAATCGATTTGGTGAATTCCGGCTGCGAATCCATCAGATCCATGATCCGCAGATCGGGCGTGAGACCCGCGGTAAAGCGCTGGAAGCTTGCCTGCGAGATGTTGCGGCGCGCCGCGTCGGGCCACATTGAGGCGACACAATTATCGAAATTCGCGGCCGCTTCACGGATTGCCGATGCGGTCATCAACGGGTGCCCGGAAGCACCGTCCTCTCCGCTCCAGGGAAGCGGCGCATTCGTTGCCGCAGGCGGCGATTGTATCTGCGTTGAACCGCCTGGCTGGCCCATTGGCGGAGAAGCTTTTGAAAGTGTGCCTGTAAAAAGGTTGTCGAGAAATGCGAGGCCAGTACCGCTCGTGAACTGCGCGTGCGCCGCGTCCGCGCTGCTAAACGCCAGCAGCACCGCCGCAATAACCCCTAAACTTCCCCGCCGGACCCACATCACCGTGCCTCGCCTTGTATCCCCGCCAGCGCGAGTAGTCGCCTCTTCAGGAGGCCTCCTCCCGGTTTCCAATAGCTTAACAAAGGCGAGATTTTGGTGCCGGAGATTTTTTCGTTTGGCGGAAGAGATCGCTGCCGGCATGGCGCGCGAACGGGGCTCCCCGGAAACGACCTATGGAACCGAGTTTCGACTGGCAACACGGGTTTCGGCCGCGCAAGGAAATATATTCGGCGGCTCACAGGGCCGTACGTTCACATCGCGCTTTGTTGACACATGCAAACAGGTTACCAAGTGGCAGCATATCACGTGCCCACCGCACAGTCTCTCAAGGCAGCCCGACAATCCCCATGAAGATCCGCAAAGCCGTATTCCCGGTCGCCGGCCTCGGCACCCGCGTCCTGCCCGCCACCAAGGCGATGCCAAAGGAAATGCTGACCATCGTCGACAAACCG
>JAICIT010000121.1 GCA_025960445.1 Bradyrhizobium sp.
CCGCCACGCTGCAAAGCCTGCAGGAAGCCATCGAAGGCTGTTACCGCGCTGTCTGGCTCCTCGGCACGCGCGAGACCATCGATCAGGGCGGGAACGAATTCGACGAACGCCTTCCGCGTCAATTCCGACCTGAACACGCGGTACTCGCCGCGTATCCACTGTCGCACCGTCTCAGCAACCATCAACGGCTTCTTGAAGCCGAGCGTTGCAAGATGCTCGAGCAGCCGAGGTTCGTCCGGACCCTTGCTGTAATCCAGTGCCGGCAATTTCGCGGTGCCGGTTGGATCGCCCTCAAACAGCTTGCCGTAGTGTCCCTGCACGACATTGAGGTGGCCGAGCAGATCGGCCGCGAATGCTGCGCGATTGTCGTACCCAAAGAAGCGGGCGAACCGCTCCACGGCCTGGACGTCGTCAGGCAAGCTATGGGTTTGCTCGTCCGCGATCATCTGCAAACGATGCTCGACGCGACGCAGAAATTCGTACGCGGCCGCGAGTTCTTCGCACGCCTCAAAGGTGATCCAGTTACTCGAGGCAAGCACCTTCAGAGCTTCAAGCGTCGGTCGCACCCGCAATTCGGAATGGCGCCCCCCGGCAATCAATTGCTGGGTTTGCGCGAAAAATTCGATCTCGCGGATGCCACCGCGGCCGACCTTGACGTTGTGGCCCTCAACCGAGATGTCGCTTTGGCCACGATAGGTCTGCATCTGCCGCTTCATATCGTGGACGTCGGCAAGGGCCGCGAAATCCAGATGTTTGCGCCAGACGAACGGCGCGATTTCAGCAAGCAGCGCCTCGCCGGCCTGGCTATCACCGGCGCAGGGCCACGCCTTGATCATAGCCGCGCGTTCCCAAGTCCGCCCTTCCCGCTCGTAATAGTGCAGCGCCGCCTCGGTCGAAATCGCAACTTGGGTCGAGGACGGGTCCGGACGCAGCCGCAGGTCGACGCGAAAGACGTAGCCATCGCCTGTGCGCTGTTGCAGGAGACGGGCCATCGCCTGCGTCACGCGAACAAAAAACGGCTGCGGCTCAATATCCGGCGCGAGTGTTGGCGCTGAGGGGTCGAAGAAAACGATCAGGTCGATGTCGCTGGAATAGTTCAACTCGCCTGCGCCCATCTTGCCCATGGCAAGTACCACCAGTCCGCTGCCGTCTTCGGGCTTATCGACGCTCGACGGTAACAGACGTCCGCGCACCGCCTCCTGCCGCAGCACAAAACGCAGCGCCGCCTGCACCGAAGCGACGGCCAAATCGGTGAGCGCCGCCGTCACCCGCATCACCGGCCAAACGCCGCCTATGTCGCATAATGCAATCAATAGCGCTGCTTCCGACTTCATGTGCCGGAGCAGTTGCATGACGTCGGCTTCAGTCGCCGCCGCCCAGACTTGGCGGCAGGTGCGGTCGAGCAGCTCGGCCAGATGCCGGTCGGGCTCGCATCGGAGTAGCCGGACCGCTCGTGCACCATCCGCGCGGAGAAGATCGAAAAGGTATGGAGCCGCTTCCGCGATCCCCAGCAGAATGGTTTCGACTACGGGAAATCGCTCCGTCAGACTGGCGAGTTCGGTGGCCTGCTCCGACGCGAGATCATCTAGCCAATCGGCCAGGCGATGCCCGGCGCCCGGGGGGTCTGATAGATGCGGTCCATCAACAAACCGCGCCGCGAGCGCGGTGGATGTGACATTCGCGTCAGTGCTTCCATGACTTGCCATAGCGAACGCCAATCAAAAAACCGCATCAGTTCACTACTTGATACGTTGGTGCGAGAATTCGCGCCGCCAGACTACGAACGCCGAGCCGAACGCGCGGATGTCTCCGCGTTGTCCTTGCAGACGTTCATCCAGTCTTTGACATATCCGGTGTTTGGCCTGCAACCCTCTCACTGGTATCCGCTGCCGGGATCGCCAAAGTGGCTGTCAAACCGGGATGCGCATCAGCAAGCCTGAGTTCACCGCCATGCAACGTCGCCACGGCCGAGGCCAGACTTAATCCGAGTCCGGAACCCGGTTGGGTACGGCTTGCCTCCAGCCGGACAAATCGCTCCACCGCATGCTTACGGTCGGCTTCAGGTATCCCGGGTCCGTGGTCGGTCACGCTGAGCAGCACCTGATTGCCATCTCGCCGGGCCTCAATCAGGATCTCTCTGCTTTCCGCGCTATCTGCCGCGCCCGCGCTCAGCGGCTGTGCTGACGGAGCGGGCGTGCCGTACTTGATCGCGTTCTCGACCAAATTCGCTAAGGCCTGGCTGATCAATTCGCGATTGCCGTGAAGCCGCGTGGACGTGGCCTTGACCCGCAACGTCATCCCATCTTCTTCAGCCAGCGGTTCATACAGTTCGTGGATGCCATTGGCCACTTCGGCGGCATCAAAGTCATCCATATTGCCCCGCGCCTGCCCCGACTCGGCGCGCGCGATCATCAGGAGCGCATTGAAGGTCCGGATCAACCCGTCGGACTCTTCAATGGTGCGTTCAAGAGCATGTCGGTATTCGGCATCGCTGCCGGAACTTGCCAGCGCCTCTTCCGCGCGATTGCGCAACCGCGTCAACGGGGTCTTCAGATCGTGAGCAATATTGTCGGAGACTTCTTTCAAGCCCACCATCAAGGCTTCGATTCGTTCCAACATCGCGTTGAGGTTTTCGGCCAAACGATCGAGTTCGTCGCCGCTCCGCCCCACCGGCAAACGCCCGCTGAGATCGCCAGCCATAATGCGTTGCGTGGTGCCCGTCATGGCGTCGATCCGCCGTAACACCCGGCGCGCCACGAAAACGCCGCCAGCCAGGCCGAGCACGACGACGATCAACAGCGACCATTGCGCGGCATTGGCGACAATTCCGAACAGCCGCTTCCGCTCCTCGAGATCGCGGCCGATCAATAGCCGGAAACCTCCGGACAATTGAGTGACGCGCACCAGCGCGCGATGATCGGCGTTGTCCTGGTCCTCAAGCCGACGGTAGGCAGTCTCCGACCAGCCGTTGGTGGCCATTACACCCGGCGCGAGCGAGCCGACGTTGCCCGCAATGGCCTGACCATTTGGTGTCGTCACCAAATAGAGGTTGGCGCCGGGCCGCAGGGCTCGATTTTCAATGGTGAAGACGAGACCGCGCAGCCCGCGCCGTCCGAAGATGTCGTCGATCTCGCCGATTTCCGCGTTGACGGTTGAGGTGATCTGCTCGGTGATCAGCCGGCGCGTGTTCCAGGCGAAGTAGCCCAGCAGCGAGGCAGCAAACAGCGCGAACAAAAATAGGTAGGCGAGCGTCAACCGGAACGCGGTAGTTCGGATCAGCTTACCGAATGCCGTCACGTATCATATATCCCGCGCCGCGAATGGTGTGGAGCAACGGTCGCTCGAAACCCTTGTCGATCTTGGAGCGCAGCCTCGAAATGTGCACGTCGATGACATTGGTCTGCGGATCGAAATGATAGTCCCAGACGTTTTCAAGCAGCATGGTTCGCGTCACCACCTGACCGGCGTGCTTCATAAGATATTCAAGCAGCCGAAATTCGCGGGGCTGCAAGGTCAATTCATCCTTGCCGCGTACGACCCTGTGCGAGAGACGATCGAGCTCGAGATCGCCGACGCGGTAGGTGGTTTCCTCCGCGGGGCCGCCATGGCGGCGCGACAGCACTTCGACCCGCGCCAGCAACTCGGCGAATGAATACGGTTTCGGCAGGTAGTCATCGCCGCCGGCGCGTAGGCCCTTGATGCGATCGTCGACCTGCCCGAGGGCCGAGAGAATCAACACCGGCGTGCGGTTGCCCTTTTCGCGCAGGGCCCCGATCAGCGACAGGCCGTCGCGTTTCGGTAGCATCCGGTCGACCACCAGAACGTCGTAATCGCCGGTCTCGGCGAGCGACAGCCCCTCCTCGCCGTCGGCAGCGAGCTCGGCGACATAACCGACTTCCCGAAATGCTTTCGCCAGATAGTCGGCGGACTCTCGGTCGTCTTCGATAATCAAAAGGCGCATCTGGGAAGCAGTTGCAGTCAAGTGGGCCAGCCTTCTATCACCATGGCGTGGTCGGCATGCTCATGCAAGATGACCTGCCAGTTGCCCTCCAAGCAAAAGAGCGGGCGGTGAAGCTGGGGGACCTCACCGCCCTTTGAACCTTCCGACGGAGGGGGGCGTGTTCCACCGGAAGGCAACCGATCGGAACGGGCTTGAACCCGTCCCAGGAAGGAGCCGCCGGCGGGGCGACTCGTGCCGCCGGCCCTTCTGTAATCACGTTCGATGCTCAGCCCTTCGCCAGAGGTACCGCGACAAATCGCGAGGAGCCACCGCTCTTGATGCGCATCAGAACGCTGTTCTTGTTGTCGGCGCGCGCCGTAGTGATCGCTTCGCGGACATCGCCGGCGTTGGTAACGCTCTTGCCGGCCACCTCGAGGATCACGTCGCCTTCCTTGAAGCCGCGCTCCGCCGCTGCACTATTCGGATCGACCTCGGTCACGACGACGCCTTCCTTGCCGGCGCCAGCAACGCTGTTGGCGGGAGCGAGCGTGAGACCGAGCTTCGGCACATCGGTACCCCGGCTCGGACCGCCCTTCTCGTTGTTGTCGTTGTCGGCTTTGGCTTGAAGATTATTTGGCAACTGGCCGAGCGTCAGGTCGACGGTCTTGTCCTGGCCCTTATGCAGCACATCGAGCTTCACCTCGGTGCCGGGCGCGAAACTGCCGATCGTACGAGCAAGCTCGCGGGCGTCCTTCACCTTCTCGCCATTGACGGACTTGATGATGTCTCCCGACTCAATGCCGGCCTTGGCCGCCGGGCTGTTGGCCTGGGGTTCGGCAACGAGTGCGCCTTCGGCCTTCTTCAGCCCGAGGCTCTCGGCAATATCAGGTGTCACCGGTTGGATCTGGACGCCGATCCAGCCGCGGCTGACGGAACCCTTGTCCTTTAGCTGAGCAACGACGCTCTTGACGGTCGATGCGGGTATCGAGAATGCGATGCCGACGCTACCGCCGGACGGCGAATAGATGGCGGTATTGACGCCCATCACCTCGCCGTCGGTGTTAAAGGCGGGACCGCCAGAGTTGCCCTTGTTGACGGGCGCGTCGATCTGAATGAAATCGTCATAAGGCCCATTGCCGATGTCACGGCCGCTGGCCGAAACGATGCCGGCCGTCACTGTGCCGCCCAGTCCGAACGGGTTGCCGACGGCAAGCACCCAGTCGCCGATCCGCGGCTTGCCGTCCGACAGCTTAGCAAACGGGAAATTTGACCCACCCTCGACCTTGATCAGGGCAAGGTCAGTGCGTGCGTCGGTGCCAATCACCTTGGCTTTGAAGATCCTGCCGTCATCCGTGGTCACTTCGACCTTGTCGGCGCCATCGACCACATGATTATTGGTCACCGCGTAGCCGTCAGAGGAAATGAAGAAGCCGGAACCTTGACCAGTCACAGCGCGTCCGCGGGGCATGCCTCGCGGGCCCGGGAATCCGTCTGGTCCGCCAAAGCGGCGGAAGAAGCGCTCCATCGGCGATCCCGGCTGGAACGGCGAGTCGTCGTTATTGCCGCTCTCGTCCTTTGCGACCTTCTCGTTGATGTTGACCTTTACCGAAATGACCGATGGCTTCACGCGCTCGACAATATCGGCAAAGCCAACCGGCTTCTGCACCTTGCTGACTTCGTTATTGACCTGCGCGTGGGCCGGGCTGCTGAAGAGATACGCAGAGCCGTCGTGACGACTGACGCCGTAACCGGCGATTCCGAGACCGGCAACTACGGAAGCCATCAGCGCGAACTTTCGCGCCGATAACAACGTGGAGCGACCCGGTCGAGATGATGGGCGGGATGGAAGGTCGGTTTGACGGTCGTTCATGCAAAATCTCCAGAAGCAAGAAATCCGTGGATGCGAAGTGCATCTCTACAATTCCGAAGATGGGGATTTCCGCCTTACGGCGCGCTGGCGGCGGAATTAAAGTTTCGTAATGAACACGCAAGGCCGATGCGGCACTTTATCGCACGACCCTGGCGATCAGCGTGAGCCCGGAAATGCCGTGCAACCGCTGCAGCCTTAAAACCGGATTGGATTTGGATTTTTTATCTATTTTTGTCCGGCACGCGAAGCGACCTTGCGCTCGCCCGTGACCGCGTTTTCGGCCGCACGGCTCATCAGAGATGCATAGTCATGACCGAACAGCACGTCGCAAAATCGGATTGCGGCGGCGACCTGCATCTGCCGATACGGGCGCGCCTTGGGATCGCCGACGCGCAACGATTGAACCAGTGCTTCGGTCGCATGCTCCACATTGTGCTGCAGATCCGAATAGGTCCGCAGCGTAACCTCGTTGATGGCAAGTTCACTGGCATAGGTGCGGCATGCCGCCACGAATTCAATCAATGCCGCGGCCTCCTCCACCTCGGTGGCATCGACCCTGGCGCCCGCCGGAATGTCCTTGTCCGGGCGCTGGCGCAGGATGCGGCGTACGCGACCCGGCACGGTTTCAATTTCGGATTGCAGCGCGTTGGAAATGTCGGCGCGGATCGAGGTCAATTGCTTGCCCCAGTTTGAATCGTTGCGGAGATCGAGTTCCGTCCGCAAGCCTCGCACGCCGTCGTGAAGTATTTTGAGCTGCTCAGCGACCTTATCGAAATAACCTCCTTTGATATCTTTTCGAAGGCTGACCGCCAGGCAGGAAAGATCGTGCAGCGCGATGGTGACAGCAACACCATACGGGGTCGCGGCGACGCGTATTTCGTCATCGGAGCCCGCCATCTTGATGGCCATGCGGATGATCTGCCATGGCGCAGTCAACCGCTGGATAACCAGCGACAACGCGAACGGCAGCAGCTGAGGTGTTTGCAGCGAGGGAACGTTCAGCGATGCCACAACCGATCCAATCTGGGAATCTCCGAACACCCGCAAATAGCTCGGCAGCTTGCTGTTGAATGCATCGAGCGCCTCACGGGCAAGCAACACCGACCCAATCGGCAATAGATCTTCGACTACATTGGGCGGACCCAGCCGGGCGAACGGGCGCTGCCTGTCACCGCCGGGTCCTGGCGCTGCGGTGGCAACGATTGACTCGGCAGCGGCGCGCTGGATTTTGCGAAGCGCCAGTTCGAGCTCCGATTTTGCTCCGGATTGCCGAATCCTTCCCAATGCAGCCTCGAATTCACGTGCCTGATCGGGAGCGCCCTCGCGGTTCAGCCATTGCCAGACCGGCAGCAGCGATGAGCGGCGGATTTGCCCCGGTCGTATGGGACCATTTCCTTCGATGAGAAATGGCTCGAGAGGCCGGAATAATAGCCGCGCCGGGTCCTCGACTCGCGGCAACGCTTCATCGTCAGC
>JAICIT010000122.1 GCA_025960445.1 Bradyrhizobium sp.
ATGAGCGCGGCGACGACCAGATCGGATCGGGTAAACCGCGACATCGTCACTCCTATCGTCGCGCCAGCGCCCGCACAGTCAATAGCAGCGTCAACAACGTGGCGCTGACAAAGAAGCCGATGTCGGAAAGATAGATCGAGCCCACTGCAAACGGGCGGAAATGCACGGCGAGCGACAGGTTCACCACCAGCGTGTCAGCCGGACTCGGCAGCAGCCAGCCGAAATTGTCGATGATCCACAACAGCAGGAACACGGTAAGCGAACTCAGCGCCGCGATCACCTGGTTGGCCGTGAGTGCCGAGGCCAACAGTCCGGTCCCGACCAGCGCCGAACCGAATAACAGCAGGCCAAGATAGCCGCTATAGATTGGCCCGAAATCGGGATCGCCGAACCAGGCCAGGGCCGCCGCGTAACAGCCCGAGAGCAGGAGCATGATCACGATCAGGCTCATGCTGGCGACATACTTCGCCAGCACGATCGCGACCTCAGACACCGGCGAGGTGAGCAATACTTCCATCGTCCGCAGCTTTCGCTCCTCCGCCAGGAGCCGCATGGTGATCAGCGGCGCGGTCAGCATGAACAGTACGAACATCTGGAAAAACACGTGCACCATGCTGGGCTGATGGCTGATGAACAAGGTGAGCGTGAAGCTGTAGCCCATGATGAACAGGAAAACGGTCATCACGGCGTAAGCGATCGGGGAGGAAAACAGCGCCATCTGCTCCTTGCGCAACAGGATCGCAAAGCTTCTCATGCGGCCACCCTCGACGACCGGCGCGTCAGGTCGAGAAATATCCGCTCGAGATCGGGACGGCCTTCGGTCAGTTGCGAGACCGCAATGCCGGCTCCGACCAGCGCCGCTACGATATCGGCGGCAAGAGATACGCGCGGCTGGCCCCTGATCAGGTAGTGCATCATTTCCGGGCCGGCCTCCGCTTCAACGGCGACGTCGCGCACGCCGCCGATTCCGGTGAGGATGCTTCGGACGGTCGTTTCCGGAGCGGCTGCTGCAAGCCGCAGCATTGTCCCTTCCGCCTTCTCCTTTAGCGCATCGGCGGTCAGGAGCGCGCCATCGAGCAGGATCATGACCCGCGAGGCGATCTTCTCGATCTCGGGAAGGATGTGTGAGGCGATCAGCACAGTGTGGCTTCCCGCGAGCGACTGAATCAGATCGCGAACCGCAATGACCTGGTGCGGATCGAGCCCGCTGGTCGGCTCGTCCAGCACCAGCATTTGCGGGTTTCCCAACAGCGCTTGCGCGATCGAGACGCGCTGGCGGAAGCCGCGAGAGAGTTTACCCGTCAGGAGCGACATGACGCCGGTGAGATCGAGCCGCTCCGCCGCGGCGTCCACCCCGGACTTTGCCGCGGCGCCCCGCAGTCCCTTGAGATTGGCCATGAAGTGAAGAAACTCGCCGACCCGCATGTGATCGTAGAGCGGCGCGTCTTCCGGCACATAGCTGATGACGCGGCGAACCGCGAGCGAGTCGGCCACGACGTCATGCCCAGCGACCTCGATGCGCCCGGAGGTCGGCACGAGATAGCCGGTCAGCATGCGGAAAATCGTACTCTTACCCGAACCGTTCGGCCCAAGCAGGCCTACGATCTCGCCCTGTTCGATCGTAAAGGAGACGTCGGTTACGGCGCGGCGCGGCCCGTACCATTTCGTTACTTGCTGCGCCAGCACCACCGGTGACATCAGCTTACAAGATCCAGATGCGCAGGGAATTGCGCGGCGAACCGCCTGAACACGATCCCGGGCGCGAGGCCCGGGATTGCGAACTACGCACGTCCCGCCGTTCGATCACTCGTAAAATTCAGGCGAGTGCTTGTGGGCTTTGTAAACGTCCGGATCATGCGCGTAGATGATGTCGCCACCCTCGGCGTCGTGCACCCGCTTGACCCAGGCATAGGCGTCAAGCATGCCGACGGGATCGTACACGCTGCCGATGCTCGGCAGGATGTTCTTGTCGAGATTCTCCTGCAGATAGACGGCGTCGCTGGTGAGCACGACCGTTCCGGTTTTCGGCAGGCGCACGACCAGGATCTGGCTGCCCGGTGTGTGCGATACCGACCGATGGATATAGACACTGTTGTCACCGAACAGGTCGAGATCGCCGTCGAGCTCGATTGTCTTGTATTTGCTGGGCATTGGGCCGCCCACGCTATTCCGCAGCATGGCGAAATCGTCGGTGATGAAGAAAGTGGCGTAGCCCGGCGCCGGCCAGAACGCATTCCTGATCTCATCGCGCTGGTACACAAACGTCGAATCCAGGAACTTGCCGATATTGCCGGCATGGTCGACGTGGAAATGACCGAGCACCACATATTTGATGTCGGAAGGCTTGACGTTGATTTTGCTGAGCTGGGTATCGATCGCGATATCAGGCGAGCGGCCCGGATCAAGCGCCTTTACGAACGGTCCCCAGTAGTCGGCATTGGTGATGATCTTGTCGTTGTTGCCGCAATCGAACAGCACGTCACCCTTGGGATGACGGATCAGGAAGAAGCCGACGGGAATCTGCACTTTGCCGCTGGCGCCGTTCTGGATGATGGACTTGTCGAGGCTGAGCGCTCCGGAGCTGAACACGTAGAGCTTCATCTCTTTGGGGGCATCAGCGGCCACCGCCCCGGCGGCTGACAAAAGAAGTCCTAAGGTCAACGAGCCAAGGACTTTCGCATAGCGCAGCAGCATGTCGTCCTCCCTGTTTTGTCGTAATTTCTTTTGGACAGCAGCTTCATACCACAAAATTGTGGCCCTTGTGCAGACCCTTGTACGCCCGCCGAATAAAAATTGCGTTCGCCACTTGCTGCGCGGCAACAAGGGCGAGGATTTGATCCCGCGAACCTCACGGCTTCAGCGCAGAGCTTATTTCTTAGGGCGAGATATCAGCGAAGCCGGTCACAAATGGTTGTTCATCTCGTTCTATCTTCCGCTGGTAGCCGTCTTGAGAAAGTCGCCGACCTCGCGGTTGAGAAAATCCACATCGGCCGTGTTAAAGCCGCCGGCGGAGGCGTGTCCGGTCACGGTTCCCGGGCTAATCGTCATCATCTTCACGCCTGGTATGCTCTTCCCCATTTGCGTCGGCTCGAATTCCGGATTGAGCAGATCCTTGGTGCCGGTGAGGATCAGGGTTTTGGCCTTGATCGAGGCTAATGCCTTGGCGGTATCGCCGCCGAACGCGGCTGTGGTGCCGACATCGTGACGCTCATACGCCCAGGTTTGATAGATCCAGTCGTTGGCGTCGAACGCCTTCATTGCCGTCGTCTCCTGCTGCTGCATCCAAGGCAGCACGTCCATCCCGTTCTTGAACTGAGCCTGATACATATCGGGCGTGCGGGCTGCGAGCAGGTTGAGAATGTCGCGCCATAGCCGCACGCCATTCTCCGGCGGAGCATCGTAATTGCCGTCCTTCCACGCCGGATCGTTCATGATGGCTTTGCGGGAGGCTTCCAGCACTGCGACGGTCCAGGCGGGCGTCTTCGCGAGCGGTACTATCGCAACAAGGGAATCCATGTAATCCGGATGGCTGACGCCCCACTGCAGCGTCTGCATGCCGCCCATCGAAGGGCCGATCACGGTCACCACGTGCTCGATGCCGAATTTTTCCTTTAGCAGCCGGTATTCCGACTCCACCATGTCGCGGATGGTGAACTTTGGAAACTGCATGCGCGGTTGCGCCTTGGAATTGCTGGGTGACGAGGTAAGGCCGTTGCCGATCGCATCGGTGCAGATGATGAAGTATTTCTCAGGATCCAGCGCCTTGCCGGGGCCGATCATGAAATCGATCCGGTGATGATTTCCCGAGATCGCCGTCACCATGAGAATGGCGTTCGATTTGCTCGCATTTAACGTGCCGTGGGTGACATAGGAAATGGAGAAATCTTTGATGACCTCGCCGCTTTCAAGCTTCAGGTCGCCTTCTTGGAAGAGCTGGTGCGCGGCTTGCTGGGGCGTGTGCGCGCTGGCCGGCGCGGACGCAATTAGCACAAATGCAATCAGACGGAGGATGCGCTTCATCGTTTCCTCTTTTGGGTTTTGAGCAATCGTTAATCGCAATCTATTTTCCGAGATGCTTGTCGAAGAAGAGCGCAATCTCTTCGAACGCCGCTTTGGCTTCGGGAGAGGTGTCATCACGATAGTATTGCGCGTGCGACTGGGCTTCAAACACCTGAAGCTGGGCTTCGACACGTGCTTCGCGCAGCTTGCGATGCACCTGCACCGTATTACTGAGCAGCAGGTCACGCGTCCCGCTCGTCAGGATGGTGGGCGGAAAGTCCTTCATGTCGCCGTACACCGGCGACAGCAACGGATCCTTGAGGTCATGACCGTTGGCGTAGACGACGGTTCCAGCGTCGCAGAAGCCATCGGGTGAGACCAACACGTTGTCCAGCATGGCGTTGGTCACGAAGGTGTCGCCGACTTTCGTGACGTCGGACATCGGCGTGCCCGGCGCGATAGCACCCGGCATCGGCAATCCGTCCGCTTTGGCCCTCAACATCATTTCCAATGTCAGCGCGCCACCCGCCGAACTCCCGAAGACCGCGACATTCTTTGGGTCGCTGGTTTTGAGAATAGATTTGTAGACCGTCATGCCGTCGTCGAGTGCGGCCGGGAAGTAGGCTTCCGGCGGCATCCGATAATCGACCGAAATCACTTTGAAGGCGCCGAAAGCCGCCATGAACATGGCTTCGGGCAGGGCAGCTTCGCCGGGGTTGAGGACGTAACATCCTCCGTGCATGTGAAGGAGAACGCGGTTTCGGTTCTGAGGTGGAATTGTGTCCGGAGTGACAATAAATGCCCTGACACCGTCTATGGTGGTTTTCTCTATCTTGACGTGAAGCCGCTCCTGCATCGCCGGAATATTCTTCATCGTGGCGGCGGCGCTGGCCTGAACGATCGGCGTCCACTCGTCGCCCGTCTTCGGCAATACGTCCCATCCCTTTCGCAGCGGCATGCCGACAATTTTTGCCAACTGCGGGCTGACTGTGGTGGGGACAGGTACCGACTTGGCTGGCACCTGCAGCGCGCCTTCCTGCGCCGATTGGGCGCGGGCCAGCGATGGCATCGTAGCCATGATGCAGGCCACAACGAACAGGAAAGGGCGCGTCGCGCGATCGGAAGCGTGCGTGCTGGGTACTCTGAGCATGGTTTCCCCCGGTAAGTTTGATGCTTTCAGACCAACCTACCCATGTGAGCCGTCGCTTCAATCGGAAATTTTTTGCGAAGTTATAGGGAATAAACGGGCCGGAGCTTTGGAGAACGCCATTTCTCCGCCGATCCGAGCCCCGTTAAGCGCGAGGCTCCCGTTATCCGAGTCAGCATTGTCGCGCCCGAAGCGGATTTTGCGCGGTCCGCGCGTGGCTGCGTTGCGCGAGGCGTGTAGCATTCCAGCTTCCGTGCTAGCTTTACCTGGGGCGCGAGGAGCTGGTCCGAATGGCACTACATACGCGATTGACTGAAGCACTTGGCATCGAGCATCCGATTATCTCGGCACCCATGGCATTTGCCGCCGGTGGCAAGCTGGCGGCCGCGGTGACGGCAGCCGGTGGCCTCGGCCTGATCGGTGGCGGATATGGCGATGCCGAATGGCTGGAACGTCAGTTTTCTGAAGCGGGAAATGCGCGGGTCGGCTGTGGCTTTATAACGTGGTCGCTTGCAAAGCGTCCCGAGCTGCTTGATCTGGTGTTAGCGCGGTTGCCGGCTGCGGTGATGCTATCATTCGGATCGCCGCTCGTTTTCGGCAAACAGATCAAAGCCGCCGGCACGAAGTTGATCTGCCAGATCCAAAACATCGAGCACGCCCGCGCGGCCGTTGACGTTGGTGCCGACGTGATCGTGGCCCAAGGATCAGAAGCGGGTGGGCACGGGCTGCTGCGCTCAACTTTCACGTTGGTGCCCGAGGTTGCCGACCATCTGGCAAAGGTCGCGCCTGCGACCGTGCTAGTTGCCGCCGGTGGCATTGCGGACGGACGTGGTTTGGCCGCAGCACTAATGCTCGGCGCCGAGGGCGCGCTGATCGGTTCGCGATTTTGGGCCAGTTCGGAGGCGCTTGTACATGATGCCTTCCAGAACGCGGCGATTGCTGCTGATGGTGATGCAACCATTCGGACGACGGTAGTTGACATCGTTCGTAAGATCGATTGGCCCAAGCCGTTCACGGCACGGGTGGTGAAAACCGGCTTTGTCGATGATTGGCACGGGCGCGAAGCCGAGCTCAATGAGCCGCAACTGCTCGACCGCGAAATGAATCGCTATGTGTCTGCCATGCAAACTGGCGATCCAGTCAACACCGGCGTTTGGGTTGGCGAAGCCACCGGTCTCATCCACGATGTTCGTCCTGCCGCTGATCTCCTGGCGAGCATCGTAGACGAAGCCGAGCGGTTGCTTGGTACAAGGGCGCGCAGCTTCGTCATGAGATGAACCTTGGTACCAGCGCGGAAGGCAAAGCGCGCTTCGCCGAAATTTGGATGCAGTAAGCACGCATGAGCAAGATACTGGTGGTCGGCAGCGCGAACGCGGATCTTATGATTGCAACGCCCAAGCTCCCGAACCCGGGCGAGACGGTGCGCGGGCACGATTTCCTGGTCGCACCCGGCGGAAAAGGAGCAAATCAAGCGATAGCCGCGGCACGCCTTGGCGGTGATGTCGGTTTTATCGGCAGCATCGGCGATGACGATTTCGGCAGAAGCATAAAGAAATCATTGTTGGATAGCGGCGTTGATACGGCCCGTCTCTGCGTCAGGCCAAACTCCGCTACGGGCGTAGCGCTGATCTTCAGCGAAGCCTGCGGTGAAAACATGATCGTCATTGCCGCCGGAGCCAACGATTTTCTGTTGCCGGCTGACATTGACGCGGCAGCCGACGCGATTGCCGAGGCTTCGATCATCGTCTGTCAGTTCGAGTCTCCTGCCGCGACGATTGAGCGCCTCGTCACAGTGGCGAAGCTGTCCGGCGTTCCAGTGCTGCTCAACCCGGCGCCGGCGCGGCGGATGGCGGATGAGATGGTTGATGGCATCCGGTTTCTGGTACCCAATCGCCAGGAGCTTGCGCATCTGACCGGATTGCCAACGCGCACTCTGGCCGACGTCGAAGCGGCCGCGAAAGCATTGCTCGTTCGCGGAGCTGAGAGCGTGATCGTGACATTGGGGCGGGAAGGCGTTCTGCGAGCGTCGGTAGCCGGAGCGCGTGTCTTCCCAGC
>JAICIT010000123.1 GCA_025960445.1 Bradyrhizobium sp.
AGCTGCGGCGATTTTCCCCGAGCCATTTCATTCCCCGGGCGAAAGCTGTGCCGCCGAGCACTGTCATGGGCGGTATTACGAAAATGAAGTGCCGAATGCCGTTATAGAGCGCGGGGCGCTTTACCATCGCAATCACGAGCGGCAGCGTTGCCGCCGAGGTCAGGATCAGGAGAATGGATTTTTTTCGCGCGGAAATATCGTTGCGCGGAAGCGCCATCAAGCTGCCGAGGACGCCGCCCGCGCAAAGCCCGAGCAACACTTCCGGAAGCTGCAGGGCAAATAGCGTGGGCAAATAGGACCAGGGCATCTCGGGCACCGACACCAGTGCGCCGTCGAACATTTCCTTCCAGGGCTTTTCGAAGAAATGCGAGAAATACGTGACCGCCAGCAATGGATTGCCGGGTTGCATGATGGACCACGGCCAGATCAGGCCCATGATGAGATAGCCAAGCATCAGGCCTGGCACGAGCAGGTAAATAAGATGCAGGAACCGCCGGCCAGCCCCGAGTGCGCCGTAGGTTCGAGTTTCCTCCAGCAACAACGGCATGAAGCCGACCAGCGCGTAGAGCAAAGCGAGCCCGCCAAGAACGCGAGAACCAATCGAGAGGCCGGCCCCGAGCCCGACGATCAAAATGCTGCGCGGCGAAGGTTGCGGGTACTCCTCGATCAGCCGGACGAGCCCCAGCATCAGGATCACCATCGCAACGGCGAATGGTGCATCCTTTGGATTCATGAACATGTGCCCGTAATAGGTGGGACACAGCGCCAACAGCAGCAACGCCGCAAGACCGGCAATGGGGCCGCCAACGCGCCGGGCAAGCCGCCACGTCACTCCCAGACCGATAACTCCGACGACGGCTCCCACCAAGCGCCGGGTTTCGAACAGCTCTAACGGGATCAGCTTGTGTAGCAGCGCGGCGGCCATATCGAAGCCGCCGCCGTACATGTAAAGATTGGCAAACGATAGGGCGCCGGTATCTCTGAAACCCGAACCGTACATTCGCAGCAGGAGGTCGGCGTATTCGGCGTGGGTGTAGTCGTCCCATCCCAGGCCATAGTCGCGGAACGTTAGGCTGGCCACGATCGAGACGACGACCAGCAGTAGGATCGCGAGGTCGTCGCAGGTCCGCTCCAGCGACCGCCGCAAAGGCGTATCGATGGAAGTGGTCGTGATGGATGACATGGCTAGCGCTAACCCGGCCCTTCTTGGCCCAAGCGGAGCGCTTTTGGGCCTCATTCCCCGCGAACCGTATAGCGCAGATCAGTTTCCAAGTAATTGGCAAATGTGGCGTAATTTGCCGACTTGCGCCGTAGTGCAGTTGAGACTGCCAGGCTGGGGGGACCTACCACTTAGCCGCGGGGTTTAACTCTTCAGGTGAACCGTCGCCCCTAATTGCCCGTTGGCGCTGCGCTCGATATGACGGTAACGTGGCCCGCACGCAGTCTTTGAGCATCTTGTCCGCGGCTGAGGGAGTGAATCCTATGTTGGCGGTGCTGCTGATCGGCGGGGTAGGCTTTCTGCTGGCTGGCTTGCTGGCGATCGGGTTCGGGGTTCCAGTCAAGGAGTTCAGTTTCGGCAACACCATGATACTCGCTGGCGCGATCGTCGCCTGTACCGGCGTGTTGATGATCGCGATCTGGACTGGCGTTCGGGAGCTGAAAAAGGTGGCCCGGCAGCTTGCCGAGGGAACTACCGCAGCTTCCAGCGGCGCAGATATGCCGGCTTCAGGACTTTTGACATCGGCGGAAACCCGGATGCCGGACGAGGCTGGTTTCGGATTTGGCGGCGAGCAATCGGCAGCAACGGCGGAACGGAGTGCACAATCCGAAGCACTACCCCATGCATCCTGGTTTGAGCAGGCCGCGCCACGAGATCGCGGCGACGTACAGAGCCAGGAGGGAGAGCCCAATCCGACTGCCAAGGCGCGGCGCAATCTTCTGTTTGCTTCGAGCTCACGGAGAGAGCGCGAGCGGGCCCAAGAACGGATAAGCGAGTCTTCCGTCGGCGATTTTTCTCCAGGAAATCCCCTCACGTCGTCGCAAGAGCCTCCCCGTGAGGGTCCAGCCGAGGCACCGCTTGCTCACTCCGAAGACGTCAGGGCAACGTCGCGGGGGCGGAGCAGCGAACCGCCTCCGCAACGCCGGAGTGGCCGGGTGCCGTCCTCCTCTCAGCCGGCCAGTGGGACAGGCGACCAGCCATCGGTTACGGTTCTCAAATCGGGCGTCGTGGATGGAATGGCCTATTCGCTGTTTTCGGATGGCTCAATTGAGGCCCAAATGCCGGAAGGCATGATGCGATTCGCCTCGATTGACGAGCTGCGCGCGCACCTCGACCAGCGCCCTTGAGCGTCGGCTTTACTTCTGGATGCTTGCTGCCGAAAATAAAAATGCGTCTCTTCTTGTCACATCAGCAGTAGTACGTGCATATTCAAGAAGTAGTGCAATTCCCGAAAGCGTAGCGGCGCTCCAAGATACTTCCTCATCCGCGATCTCACGATGACCCCAAGGGCTTAGGCCATGACCGACGGTGCCGGCAAAAATTATATCGACCTGACCGCGAACATCGTCTCTGCCTACCTCAGTAACAATCCAACGCCGGCCTCAGAAATCCCCAGCCTGATCGGGCAAATACACGCAGCCCTGGTCCGTGTTTCCACTGGCCGAGTTGATACGCCATCCGAACCAGCCAAACCGGCCGTTTCGGTGAAGAAGTCGATGACCCCGGATTATTTGATATGTCTGGAGGATGGCAAACGTTTCAAATCGCTGAAACGCCATCTGCGTACTCAATACAATATGACGCCCGAACAATATCGGGACAAATGGGGACTGCCGCCGGACTATCCGATGGTTGCCCCGAATTATGCGGTGGCGCGCTCGGCGCTCGCCAAGAAAATGGGCCTCGGGCAGCAACGGCGGCGGCGAAAATAACCAGGCAGAGGCGCAGTCAATCGTTCACGATGCTTCGGCAAGCGCCTCGCGCGCATCCGCGCGAATTCGCTCCACCATCGCCCGAAGACCGTTGGAGCGCTGCGGCGTCAGATGTTCGCGAAACCCGAATTCATCGAATACGGCAAGCGCATCGGTACCAAGAATTTCCCGCGGCGTGTGCCCGGAAAAAAGCGTGAGCAGGATCGCAATCAATCCGCGCACAATATGGGCATCGCTGTCTCCGAGATATTTCAGTAAGGCCTCGCCGCGCCCATCTCGCTCAATCCGCTTCGACAGCCAGACCTGGCTGGCGCAGCCCTGCACTTTGTTCTCTGCAGAGTGCTCCGCATCGGGCATCGCGTCGAGCATGCGGCCGAGTTCGATGACATAGCGGTAACGGTCATCCCAGTCGTCCAGCAGCGCAAAATTGTCTCTGATTTCGTCGATCGTCATCGTGTCTCGCGCTCATGGAAACCAATATATAGGCTCGCGGAGCACCGAAAGCGATATGCCGGACCCGGGCTCGTGACGGTTCCCGGGCTAAAGTTTGGCGTTACGGGGCGGCGCGCCACTCCACAAGCAGGTCGTCGGGCGTGAGCGTCTCGCGGGGCACCGCGGTCGTCCTGCCAGCCTCTGCATTGGCGATCTCGCCGATGGAGCCAGTGTGGTCCGATGCACGCTTATCGGTGATGATATGATAGAGCTTGCGCGCGCCCTCCTGAGCACGGCGACCGATGATGGATGCGGCTTGGCCGCCGACTTCACAAGCCGCCGGCTGCCGCTTGCAAAAGCTGCTCATGTCCGAAGCCGCTGCTGTCGCAGCCGAAAGTGCTTCGGATGCTCCCAATTGCGGTGACTTCTCCGTCTCAGGTGTTTTCTCTCTCGGCAACAGTACGAGCACCAAGCCGAGCCAGAATGCCATGCGAAGCAGAAAAAACATCTTGCGATCCGGCTTTTCGGTACGTTGCGCTCAATCTCGCAAACGTCCTCTAGTTAACAGCCGTCGATAAATCGCAAGTGTTTGCATTGAAGTTAAACCGGGAAAAATCAGTAAAAAATCTGATTGCTTCGATTCGGCGTAAATATTCGATTGATGGCGGATTTCCGCAAACGCAAGCACGAGCCTATGTACCATTTCGAAACCATATCCACTTCGCGCCGGAAACCCGCCGTTCACCATCTGAGTTGAAACGGCGCTGGCGTCTTTTGCGAACAGCCCGCTAACCCGGGCTCTTTGCCGACGCCGCGGCGCGCTTTAGTGTTCGCTTAATTCCACTCTGACACGGTGGCCCAATATTGGGGGCGTTACGGCGCGTCTGTTCGACGAATCTAGCCGGAGCGCGCGGGAGCCGTGACAGTTTTGCTTATAATCGACGAGCGCCTTGACGCGTTGCTGCATCCCTCCGCGCGTATCGATGCGTTGACGCGTGCACGCCACCGCGCCTTCATCGGGCCGAGGCTGCTCGGAAGCCTTGCGGCGTTGGCGGCATTCCCGGTCTATATTGCGATCGGCGGCGCGCCCTCGGGCCTTGAGGTCGTGGCGTTCGCCTGGCTTGTCGCTCCAATTCTCCTGTCGTGGTTTCTCTCGCGCACCGGGCGGTACGAAGCTGCGCACGTGCTTTCGTCATTGGCACTGGGCGGTTTGGTGATGATACTGGCGCTGAGCACCGGCGGCATTGAATCCTTTGCCGCGATCTGGCTCGTCGTGGTTCCGGTCGAAGCAGCACTTTCGGCATCGCGTCGCGTCGTGGCGTTTGCGTGCTTGCTGGCGCTCTCGTGCATCGCGCTGCTGATAGCTGCCGGTCATCTCGATACGTTGTCAGCGCCTGATCCGAACTTGCGGTTTGGCGGCACGTTCATCGGCTTTGCAGTGGCATCGGCCACGATTTATGCTGGAGGTCTTGCATTAGCTGCCGATTCAGTCGCGCGCACCAGCTCGAAGATGCTCAAAGCCGAACAGGACAAATATCGTCTGCTCGCGCAGAACATGTGTGATGTGATCTCGCGCCATCGCCGGGATGGAACGGTTCAATTCATTTCGCCTGCCGCGGAGAACCTGCTGGGCGCTCACTTCACCCGGTTGCTTGGTCACGGATTGTTCGACCGTGTCCATGTGGTCGATCGTCCGGCTTATCTGATGGCGTTGTCGGACGCTGCTCACGGCCAGGCCCGCAATGTTGAATTCCGTGTCAGGCGAGACACGGCCCGGGAAAACCAAAGCGCCCATCATTCTCATGCGGATTTCATCTGGATCGAAATGCGTTGCCGGCCTTTCGAACAGGAAAGCACAACTGAGGGAGGCGAAGTGGTCGCCATGCTCCGTGATGTGACCGACCGGAAGGACCAGGAGCAGGCGCTACAGCACGCGCGCAGTGCGGCGGAGCAGGCCGACGCGAAAACAGATCGATTTCTTGCGACAGCCAGCCACGAGCTACGCACGCCCTTGAACGCCATCATCGGCTTTTCCGAAATGATTGCGCAGGAAGAAACGCTGATGCTCGATGCGGATCGCCGCAAGGAGTATGCGAAATTGATCAATGGTTCCGGTCAGCATCTGCTTTCGGTGGTCAATGACATGCTTGAGCTCTCAAAGATGGAGTCCGGCCATTTCGAAGGTGTGCCTGAGTCCTTCGAGCCACGTGCCGCGCTCGTCGATTGCTGCACGCTGGTATCGCTAAAGGCGGTTGAAAACGGGATCGATCTTGTGACCCGCATGCCGGAGAACCTGCCGCTAATCACCGGAGATCTTCAGGCCTTCAGGCAGGTCGCACTTAACCTCGTCTCCAATGCGATCAAGTTCACCGAGCGCGGCGGCAAGGTGACCGTTTCCGCCGGTGTCGACGGATCGCGGCTGGCGCTTCGCGTTGCCGACACCGGCATCGGCATTGCTGCCGATGATCTAAAGCGGATCGGTGATCCCTTCTTTCAGGCGGGGAAGGCCTATCAGCGGCCGCGCGAAGGCACCGGCCTCGGTCTATCCACCGTGAAAAGGCTTGTCAGGCTGCATGGCGGTGATTTGATCGTGCAAAGCAAGCTCGACGAGGGGACCACCGTGACGGCAACATTGCCGCTCACGTTTGGGCCGTCAAAACCGAGACCAAATTCAGAGTCAGCAGACAATATTGCCAGGCTACCTCCGGCCTCCCGATTGTCGAGCCAACATCTCCTTCAGGTGAAGAGAAGTGCCTAGAAAAAATACGAAACAGAACGAGACGCGGCGCCGCCGAGGCGCGCGTGCGGCCGTTGACCTGGATGCCGATCGTGGTCTGGCGATGCGGATCTTACTGCACAGCCCGAAGGATACGGCTGTTGGCGCGCTGGCGTTTGCGGCCGTAACGGCGATTATCGCCAACGCGCTGTTTCTGCAAAAAGGCAATCATCCAGCACCGATGTTTGGTTCGGTCGTCATGATGCCGGCCGGCGGATTGGCCGCTGCAAGCCCGTTGCCACGGCCGCGTCCGAACGAAGCCGAGCCAGCGGTCGGCGAACCAAGGGTGATTGAAGCCCAGCCGGTGGAAAAAGTTGATCCTGTGGGCAATTTAGCCAAATCGACCAGCACCTCACCACCCGCCCGTTCGAATATTCTTCGGCCACCGGCAGCCGTCCCCGTTTCCACTCACAGCGAAGTGTCGTCGGCAAACTCCAATCCGCGCCGCGTGGCGGCCGTCCAGCGGGCGCTCACCGAGTATGGCTACGGTCAACTCAAGCCGACCGGGACGGTCGGCTCGGACACCAAATCCGCAATCCAGAAATTCGAGCGCGACCGCAACATGCCGGTGACCGGACAAATGTCCGATCGCTTGGTGCGCGAACTGATCGCGATGATCGGGCACCCGATCGACTAGATTCGAGTTTGTGGACGGCCTATCGTTGATTCCGTGCGATTGAAATCCAGCATATGGGTGGCGGCTTACCTGCGCCGTTGCCAGACCGAAGGTGTCTTTGGTGCCGTGCGCCGGCGCGGAGCGGAAGAAGCCGGGGCGGTATTCGTCAAGGTCGCGCTGCTCGATGGCAACGCCATGCTTTACATCCCCGCACCGCAGACGGTCTATGAAGACAGCCGGCCGATCGAGCGCATTTTCACCCCGACATCGAAAGAACCGTTGCCGGAAAGTTCGGTAGAAGAGCGCCTCACCAAGGAAATCCGGTTCGATCCGGACGCCTGGATCGTCGAAACCGAGGATCGGGCAGGGCGGCACTTTCTCGATTTGGCGCGCGCCTAACCTTCCGAGCCCGTGCGTTTGACAATACTGGAGCCGGGCTGCACCG
>JAICIT010000124.1 GCA_025960445.1 Bradyrhizobium sp.
CGACACCGTGGTCGCCTCGCTATCGCACTACGCGCAGATTTATCTGGTCAGCGGCAACACGCCGCCGCGTCGCGGCACTTGGGGCAATGGCGGCATGCCTGCCGGCGTGTTTCGCTGCACCGACGGCGAGTTGATGCTGGTTGTCGGCAATGACGCGCAGTTCGCGCGAACCTGCGCCGTTCTGGGCAAACCGGAGCTGGCGAGCGATCCGAAGTTCATCAAGAACAACGATCGCGTCGTGCATGGCAAGGAAATCATGGCAATCTTCGCCGGACTGTTCCTGAAGCAGAAAGTGTCGCACTGGCTCGGAGAACTGGAGAAAGCCGGCATTCCCTGTGGCCCGGTCAATGACTTCGCACAAGTCTTCGCGGACAAGCACGTGCGCGAGCGCGGCATCGAGATCAAAGTCAATCACCCCTTTGAACCCGAGCTGTCACTGATCCGAAATCCGATTACGTTTTCCGGCACGCCGGTGAAGGAATACAGAGCGCCGCCGCTGCTCGGTCAGGATACGAAAGACGTGCTGACGTCGAAACTCGGCTACGACGATGTGAAACTCGAGGCGCTCAGGAAGCAGCGGATTATCTAGGGCGTGAATCCGTCACCGACGACCGAACGTTAACAGCGCGCACGGAGAGTGTATGATGCATCGCGTTGGCGTAATCTTCGCTGCTTTCATCATCGTGTTTGGGGCGCTCTGTTCGCCTGCTGCCGCGCAGGAGAAAAGCATCACCGTGTTCGCCGCGGCTTCGATGAAGAACGCGCTCGACGAGCTCGATACGGCTTACACCAAAAAGACCGGCGTCAAGGTCACCGCGAGCTATGCCGCCAGCTCGGCATTGGCGAAACAGATCGAACAGGGCGCACCGGCTGACGTGTTCATTTCAGCCGATAGCGACTGGATGGATTACGCCGCCGCAAAGAACAGCATCGATCGGCAGACCCGCGTCAATCTGCTCGGCAACAGCTTGGTCCTGATAGCGCCAAAGGATTCCAAAATCGACGATGTGAATATTGGACCGGGCTTCGATCTGGCCAAGCTGGCGGGCGACGGCAGGATCGCAACCGGCGATGCCAAAGCCGTGCCGGTCGGCAAATACGCCAAGGCGGCGCTGGAGAAACTCGGTTCATGGCAAGCGGCCGAACCAAAGTTCGCAATGGCGGAGAATGTGCGCGCCGCACTGACGCTGGTGGCGCGCGGGGAAGCTGCGCTCGGGGTTGTCTATGCCACCGACGCCAAAGTCGAACCCGGCGTAAAAGCGGTCGGCACCTTTCCGGCGGACTCTCATCCGGCGATCATCTATCCGGTCGCGGCGACGACAACAGCAAAGCCGGCGGCCTCCGATTACCTCGCCTTCCTGCGCTCGACCGTGGCCAAGATGATCTTTGAAAAAGCCGGGTTCAAGTTCCTGGTCAGCCCGTCGAGTTGATGGTTGAGTTCGATCCGATGGATCGCCCACGTGTCGAGAACTGACGACAGTTTCATCATCGCCGAAGCTCGGACGGAATCGCTGGTACTAATCTCCAAGATCATCCCGGGGTATCGCAAGAAACGAGAAGGCATTCGCGGAATTTTTTTGCTACATCCAGCGCAGGCGAGCGGCCATGCTCCTGAAATTCTGCGCATACAGGATCAATGAATCGCCATCACCGTTCGCAAACCCGGCTTTGGTCAACTCATCCTTCATCGGGCTCTTCAGTATATCCGCTAAAGCCTTCTCTGCATTTCGTTCATGCCAAAGTGACCTGCCCATCGGCATCCATGAAAATTCGCGGGCAGCAGCTGCGTTTAGAAGCGCATCTTTTGTAGAACTTTCGAGATAAGCGAATGCCCCCAATATTTCGAAGCGCTCGAATAATAGCTCAAAATCGGGGGTTAAGGCGGTGAAGCTGCGTCCCCAATCTGCGAAGAGGCGGACCAGGTAATCACTGAAGGGTGTCTTGAGCTTTCGCTCCGGCTCAAATTGATTCCAGATGTCCCGTGCACCACCTTCCCAAGAATGTGGAAACAACACTTCGATTGCTCGTTGCGGATTTCGATATTCATTGCTGATATGTAGTGAGAACAACTGGTGAAGGGTTTGCCAACGCTCGGCACGGGTAAGGCCCAGGCCATACGCCGCAAAAACAAGAACTGCGGGGTACAGACGGATATTCAAATAGTGATTAAGTCCTGAAGCTTGCTTTCGCGCATCATGATGAAGATTCGTCAAAACGTCGGTCACAATCGACAGCTCGCTTCCGTCGCCCCACCGCCCGAGAACTCCTATCATTTGCGCCACTGGTTCAGTTATTGCCTCGTATCTATCACGGCGATTGCGAAGAGTTTCGATCGCCCAAGGCGCATTGGCTTCAAATTCGTCTGAATCGATCAGCCCCCGGATACTTTGGAGTTCCTGCTCAAAAAGGTCGTGAAGCTGTATTCGATGTTCCGATTTCCCCAGATAACGTTTCGCCGTACCAACGAGGAGCTCTATGCTATTCGGGTTCTGACGTTGAGAATGGGATAGGGTTTGGACACGTTCTCGTAACTTGGTAAAAAAATCGTCCGCGCTATTAATGGCAAATACACGGGCGCGCCGGTGATCGGCAAGTTCCTGTGCGACTGGCATCAGCGTTCCGCGAGCTGCCCAATAAATTGGGTACCGACGGTTCGGCGCCCTCAAGAACGCTGCACGCAGGGCATGGTCCCACTCTCCTGACCAACCACAAACAATCAATCCGTATTCGTCAAAGATGCGATCCAATAATGCATCATATTGCGGGGGGTATTTTGCTAGCTCCGAATCAATATTGAGAAGTCTGGCATCTTTGTAATCACCATGTAATTTCAAGATATAGCAATCGCTATGTGCCACCGGTTCCGCGCCGGCAAGCGCATCGACTGACGAAATAATCGTCGCTTCGATGCCCCTTTCGCGAAGCGCGTTTTCCAACAGTCGATCGAAGTTTGTCGTGATAACGACCCGAATAAAGCCATCCGCAATCAGATCGGCAATTGCTCGATGAGCTGCGGTCGGAAGCTTGCGGCTTTCCTCGCGGTCTTGAGCGTTTGGTTCAATGTAGGAATGCAGTATCGACCTGCGTTCTTCCTGGGACGACGCAAGTTCTTCTAGTAATGTTGAATAGTTCGGTTCGACGCCGACACTCTTTCGATACCATTCTGCCCAATCGCCTTGGTTGCTTACGCCTTGAGTCAGTCCGACTCGCCGAATGAGATCTAGAGTGATTTCCCAACCTGTGGGGATGCCGGCCGCTCGTGACAACCCTGACCCGAGGAGTGCGGCGTACACGCCTTTGCTCTCGTAAAGCGAGAAAGCAAGTTGAGTTTCTATGTTTGAAAGTGACGGCGGCATTTCGAACTCACAAAACCCGTTGTTACTCTCGAATAACGTCATAGCGCGGGCAGACTGCAACAACCCACAGCTTTTTCCCTGGCCTTGCGAGTTGAGTAATGCGGCTAAGTTGGCGGAAGCGGCCGAGGTTAGCACGCGATTATGGCGCGCCCCGCGTTACAAGTTTGGCGGCTGGTTTTGTTTGCGTCTGGCGGCCCGTCAGCGCTTTTACCGAGACGGCAACGATGCGGTCGATGATCGTCCCGACGTCATCGAGATCGCACATTCCGTCGGACAATTTAGCCAGGCGCTCGCTGTCGCGGATGGTCTGGTGCGCCATCGCCAGTGCGAAATGCAATCCCCAGTAAAGATCGACCTCGCTGACCTCGGGCAGTGAGCGTCGCATCGCCGCGGCGAATTTGCGCAAATGATCTATCTCGCGATTTTTGATCCTGCGGATCGGCGGCACTGATTCAATCGAGGCCCGGATCATGAAACGTGACGCGGTCGAGCGCTCACGTTCCGGTCCGAGGCAGCCGCGCAGCGTCGGCCCGACCAGCGCGCGTAGAATGGAATCGATGCTGGCGCGGCCGCCGCCGGCTTCTTCGGCCAGCTTCAATTCGTTGAGCCGCTCGCGGTTGGTGGCGATGCTGCGGCTGACGAACAGTTCGGCGATCAGCTCGTCCTTGGAGCCGAAATGATAATTCACTGCCGCCAGATTGACATCGGCCGCCGCCACGATGTCGCGCAGCGTGACGTCGCCGAACCCGCGTTCGGCGTAAAGCCGCTCGGCGGCATGGAGGATCGCGGTCCTGGTCTGGTCCGACGCCATATCATAGGCCTATGCGCAAGCCGGGTTGCAATTCAAACAGTTGTATGAAACTATCGTTTTACAGCGGAGAATGTCAATGCGCGGGCTTCGTGCAAGGCAATCCCGGCCAGGCGGCGGATAGCCGCAGCCGCGGTCCTCATCGGCAAGAATGGTCTTGCGGCGGAGGAACGGCGGAGAGACAGTGCCCGCAACGAATTTCAATCAGTGATGTGAGGAACGCCCAATGGACTTCAACATGTCTGACCGTCAGCGCGAATGGCTCAATCGAGTACAGTCGTTCATGCACAAGCACGTTCGGCCCGCCGTGCCGACCTATCGCCAGCAAGATGAGGCGGGCGCGCGCTGGAAGGTCATCCCGATCGTCGAGGAGCTGAAGAAAAAGGCGAGGGCGGAAGGTCTCTGGAACATGTTCATGCCGCCCTCGGCGCATGAGGACAACGAATTTCGCGGGGCCGGACTGACTAACCTCGAATACGCGCCGCTGGCTGAAGAGATGGGCCATATCGGTTGGGCCTCGGAAGTATTCAATTGTTCCGCGCCGGATACCGGCAACATGGAAGTGCTGATGCGTTACGGCACCAAGGAGCACAAGAAGAAGTGGCTACGTCCGTTGATGGACGGCGAAATTCGCTCGGCGTTCTTGATGACCGAGCCGGCAGTAGCGTCCTCCGATGCCACCAACATCGAAACGCGGATCGAAAAGGACGGCGACCATTACGTGATCAATGGCCGCAAATGGTGGTCATCGGGTGTCGGCGATCCGCGCTGCAAAATCGCTATCGTGATGGGCAAGACCGATCCGAAGGCGCCCCGCCATCAGCAGCAGTCGCAAGTTCTGGTGCCGCTCGATACCCCCGGCATCAAGGTGGAAAAATTGCTGCCGGTGTTCGGTTTCGATGACGCCCCCCACGGCCATGCCCAGGTGCTAATGGAGAACGTTCGCGTTCCCGCCAGCAACATCCTTCTCGGCGAGGGTAGGGGCTTTGAAATCGCCCAGGGCCGCCTCGGGCCCGGACGTATCCATCACTGCATGCGCACGATCGGAAAAGCCGAGGAAGCGTTGGAGAAGATGGTGAAACGGCTGTCGTCGCGCACGGCATTCGGCAAGAAGATCATCGAGTATTCGATCTGGGAGCAGCGCATCGCCGAAGCGCGCACCGAAATCGAGATGAACCGTCTGCTCTGCCTCAAGGCCGCCGACATGATGGACAAGGTTGGCAACAAGACCGCGCAGCTCGAAATCGCCATGATCAAGGTGGCGGCCCCTAATATGGCGCTCAAGATCATCGACAACGCCATTCAGGCGTTCGGCGCCGCCGGCGTCTCCGACGATGCTGGCCTTGCGCGGGATTACGCCTCGATGCGCACGATGCGGCTCGCCGACGGGCCGGACGAGGTCCATAACCGCGCCATTGCCAGACTTGAACTTCGGAAGTATGCAAACGCTCCCACTACGCATTAGGGGAGCCAGGCGCTCCCGCAATAATAATGACGGAGCGTCGTCGTGGCCGAGGGCGTCAGGAGAGACGAAGAGTTTTCGGGCACCAAGCCCGTCGAGGAGCGGCATCGGATCGATGAAGTGCGTCTCGACGGCTGGATGCGCGAGAACGTCGAGGGGTATCAGGGACCGCTGATCGTCCTGCAGTTCAGGGGTGGACAGTCCAACCCCACCTATCGACTCGATACACCGGGACGATCCTATGTGATGCGCCGCAAGCCGTTCGGCAAACTGTTGCCGTCGGCGCACGCGGTCGATCGCGAGTTTCGCGTCATCGCCGCGCTAGGCAAGCAGGGATTTCCCGTCGCCAAGGCCTATGCGCTTTGCACGGATGATGCCGTGATCGGTGCTGCCTTCTACATCATGTCGATGGAGGAGGGCCGGGTGTTCTGGGATCCGATGTTGCCGAGTCAACCGGCGGAAGCGCGGCGGAAGATATTCTCAAGCAAGATCGAGACACTGGCGAAGCTGCACCAATACGATCCGCAGGCGATCGGGCTCGGCGATTTCGGCAAGACCGGAAACTATTTCGCTCGCCAGGTCGATCGCTGGACCAAGCAGTATCGCGCCTCCGAGACGCAGCACATCCCCGAAGTCGAACGCCTGATCGAATGGCTGCCGAAGACGGTGCCGCATCAGGAACGGGTGTCGATCGTGCACGGCGATTATCGCCTGGACAACATGATCTTCCATCCGACCGAGCCGCGCGTGCTTGCGGTTCTGGACTGGGAGTTGTCGACGCTGGGCGATCCGATGGCGGACTTCACCTATCTGTTGATGCAGTGGACCATGCCCGGACTCGTGAACGCCGATCTCAAGGCACTCAACATTCCGAGTATGGAAGAGGCGGCGCAAATCTATTGCAACGTCACCGGCAGCGCCGTTCCCGACCTGAACTGGTACTTCGCCTACAACCTGTTCAGGCTCGCCGGCATTACCCAAGGCATCGCCGGACGTATCCGCGACGGCACTGCCGCAAGCGCCAAGGCGATGGAATCCGCCAAGCGTACCGTGCCGCTGGCGCAGGCGTCCTGGGAATACGCACAGAAGGCTGGAGCGGTATAGCTCGTTTTCGTTGCGGCTGTGGTCCCCGCGATCTCAGTCTCGAACAAATTGCGTCGTCCCGGACAAGCGAGCGGAAGCGAGCGCCGATCCGGGGCCCATAACCACCGACCGTTGCGAGAAGGCGACTCGTGCCACCGCGTGCGCGCAATAATTCGCATCAGTGGCCATGAATTCCGCGTTCGCCGGGACCACGGCTTTGATAAACGATGGCTAGCTACCATTCCGTAAGAGGCCGCTTGCGACTGATTGCTTTGACTTCGCCTGACGGGCAAATCGATCATCTCTGGCTGTCCAGTCGGTTTAGCAAAAATATTTCCGTTCTCGTCTGCCCCAAATCAAAATTATAAGCGCCGCATCTCGTCCCACCAAGAGGGGCGCTCGCGATCGTCACGACGTTGGGAACGAGATGCAATGGACGCGAAAGCGCGCTC
>JAICIT010000125.1 GCA_025960445.1 Bradyrhizobium sp.
GCCGAGAAGATGTATTGCGCGGGCCGCTGGTTCGCGAGGCTGATCTCGGGCGCCATCGGCCCCGTGGTTCGCACGCCGCGCAACGCCACCCACAGCGCCTTGAACGGATTGTTCAGCGCCGCATCGGCAGCGGTCGGTTCGTAACCGCAATGGGCCATGCAGTTGGCGCATTTTTCGTACTTGCCGGTGCCGTACGTCTCCCAATCCGTCGTTTCCATCAGCTCCTTGAAGGTCTTGGCGTAGCCTTCGCCGAGCAGGTAGCAGGGCTTCTGCCAGCCAAAGATGTTACGCGCCGGCATGCCCCACGGCGTGCATTCGTAGTCCTGGTTGCCGGCCAAGAAGTCCAGAAACAGGCCGGAGTGCATGAAATTCCACTTCTTGCCCTTGCCGAGCGCGAACACGTCGCGGAACAGCTTCTTGGTCTTGGTCCGGTTCAGGAAGTGCTCCTGATCGGGCGCGCGCTCATAGGCGTAGCCCGGCGACATTGAAACGCCCACGCCGAGTTCGGTCGTGAAGTCGAGGAACTTGGCGATATCCTCCGCAGCATGGCCGTCGAAGATCGTGGCGTTGACGTTGACCGTGAAGCCTCGTGCCTTGGCGGCCTTGATCGCCGAAACCGCGCGATCGAACACGCCCTTTTGAGAAACCGCCTTGTCATGGTGTTCCCGCAGGCCGTCGAGATGCACCGAGAAAAACAGGTAGGGCGATGGCTCGAACAGGTCGAGCTTCTTCTCCAGCAGCAGCGCGTTAGTGCACAGCGACACGAATTTCTTGCGCGCCACGAGCCCGCGCACGATCTCGCCGATTTCCTTGTGGATCAGCGGCTCGCCGCCGGGGATCGCCACCATCGGCGCGCCGCATTCGTCAGCGGCATCCCAGCATTCCTGTGCCGACATCCGGCGATTGAGGATAGCGTCGGGATAATCGATCTTTCCGCAGCCGACGCATGCGAGATTGCAGCGAAACAGCGGCTCGAGCATCAGCACCAGCGGGTAGCGTTTTCGGCCCAACAGCTTCTGCTTGACCAGATAGCCGCCGATACGCATTTCCTTGAAAAACGGTATTGCCATTCGAAGTTTTCTTTCCAGAGTTGGATCAGCCTGCCGCCAGTTCAGCCGGAAGCCGGAATTCGATATTTTCTTCGCGCCCCGGCAGTACTGACACGGTCACCGGGCCGATGCGTCTTAAAGCTTCGATCACGTCATCGACCAGCACTTCGGGCGCCGAGGCCCCCGCGGTGATGCCCACGGCATTGGCACCCTTCAGCCATTCGGGGTTTAGCTCACTGCCATCGGCAACCAGATAACTCGCGACCCCAGCTTCCGTGCCGATTTCGCGGAGCCTGTTCGAATTGGAACTGTTGGCAGCTCCTACCACCAAAATCACGTCAACTAATGTACTAAGGTCCCTTACCGCAGATTGACGGTTCTGTGTCGCATAGCAGATATCCCGGATATCCGGGCCTTGAATGTCCGTAAAACGCTGCTGAAGGGCGGAAATGATGTCTTTTGTGTCATCCACGCTCAGTGTGGTCTGGGTGATGTAGGCGACGGGCGTGTCCGTGGGGAGGGTCAAAGCCGCGACATCCTCGACGTTCTGGACGAGCAGCACTGGGCCGGGAACCTGACCCATGGTTCCTTCCACCTCGGGATGGCCGGCGTGACCGATCAGGATCAGCGCCCGGCCTTTGGACATATAACGCTTCCCTTGATTGTGGACCTTGGTGACCAGCGGGCAGGTGGCGTTGAGCACCGGCAAGCCCCTGCTTGCGGCTTCCTCCTCGACGCTCCTTGCAACGCCGTGGGCACTGAACACGGTCACGGCATGCGGCGGCACTTCCGATAGGTCCTCAACGAATATGGCGCCTTTGTTCTTGAGGCTTTCGACCACGTATTTGTTATGAACGATCTCGTGGCGCACATAGACGGGCGGCCCGTACTTCTCGAGCGCGCGTTCGACGATCTCGATCGCACGCACGACCCCCGCGCAAAATCCGCGCGGCTGTGCCAGATACACTCTCATGGGCGTCCGTGATCCCTGTTACACCAACTCATTACAGTTTCCTCCAAGTGGGGTTCCGGCTGTATCCGCGCCAGACCGGGGTTGCCAACCACCTCCTCCTAAAGGCATGGAGGAGCGGGGCTTTGTGTCAAAAAATGGCCGGCCAGAAAAGCCGGAATTCTGAAATTAATGGCAACTTGAGGTATTATAGTAGGGTCAATTGATTAACGAATAACGGCCTGGGCCGGCCCCGGATCGCTCTTGCGGGAGGGGCCTCCCACCTATATCAGCACGCCAGCGCCCTCCGCCACGTTTTCGAACGGCCGGTCTCCGCGTCTCAAGGAAAAACCATCAAAAAGCAACATTGGGTCGGCCTTTGAGCTCCGATAAACGGCAGGCATTTGCGGGCGGCGCCGTTAACATTAGAAAGTGAAAATGTGCTGACAACTGCCGTCGTATCGATCGTCAAAGCGTGCACGCGGTTTGCATCTGTCACGATCCTGGTCGCGCTTCTGCTTGCGATCGGCGCGGGCTTCTACACGGCCCGGCATTTCTCGATCAACACCGACATCAACACGCTGATTTCGTCCAATCTCGATTGGCGCAAGCGCGACAATCAATTCGGCGAGGCGTTCGACCGCGACCGTACCATCCTGGCGGTGGTCGAAGGCCCGACGCCTGAACTGACCAGCGCGGCGAGCAAGGCGCTCGCACAGAAATTGTCGGCCGACAGCGAGCATTTCGAATCCGTCCAGCCGCTCGGTGCCGGAGAGTTCTTTGATAAAAACGGGTTGCTGTTCCTTCCCGAGGAAGAGGTGGGACGGCTGACCGGACAGTTCGAATCGGCTGCTCCGCTGATTGAAATCATGGCCGGTGATCCCAGCATACGGGGCCTGACGGGCGCGCTGGAGACCGGTCTTGCCGGGATCAAGCGCGGACAGGTGAAGCTCGACAGCACCGAGCGCCCGTTCAACCTCATCTCCGACACCATCGAACACATCTTGAATACCGGCTCGGGGACCTTCTCGTGGCGTGAACTTGTCAGCGATAAGCCTCTGACGGACGCCGACCGGCGCGGCTTCATCGAGCTGAAACCGGTTCTTGATTACAATGCGCTTGAGCCCGGCAAGGCCGCAACGGACGCAATCCGGCAGACAGCCAGGGACCTTAACTTCGCCAGCGAATACGGCGCGCGGGTCAGGCTGACCGGCCCAGTCCCGATCGCCAACGAAGAATACGCCACGGTCCAGGACGGCGCAGTCGTCAATGGGCTCGGCACGGTATTGGTCGTGCTGGTCATTCTCTGGCTGGCGCTGCATTCGCCGAAGATCATCTTTGCGGTATTCGCCAATCTCTTTATCGGGCTGTCGATCACCACCGCGCTCGGCCTGATGATGGTGGGATCGCTCAACCTGCTTTCAATCGCGTTCGCGGTACTGTTCGTTGGATTGGGGGTGGATTTCGGCATTCAGTACAGCGTTCGCTATCGCTCCGAACGCTTCAAGACCGAGGATCTGAGGGGCGCGCTGGTGCAGGCGGCCGAACGGTCCTCAGTGCCGCTTTCGCTGGCTGCGATGGCCACAGCGGCGGGATTCCTGTCGTTCTTGCCGACCGACTACAAGGGCATTTCGGAACTGGGCGAGATCGCGGGCGTGGGCATGCTGGTTGCCTTTACTTCCAGCATCACAGTACTTCCGGCGCTGCTGAAGCTGCTTAACCCGCCCGGTGAAAGCGAGCCGGTCGGCTACGCGTTCCTGGCGCCTGTCGATGAATTTCTCGAAAAGCATCGGGTCATCATTATCGTCGGCACGCTTCTGGTCGCCGTCGCCGGACTTCCGCTGCTTTATTTCCTGCGCTTCGACTTCAACCCGATCAACCTGCGCAGTCCCAAGGTGGAATCGATCGCGACCTTCCTCGATTTAAGAAAGGACCCCAATACGGGTGCGAACGCCATCAACGTGCTGACGAACTCGGAAGAGGACGCGAAAAACATCAAGGCCCGGTTAGAGAAGCTGCCGGAAGTCCTGCGCGTGGTATCGCTGGACAGTTTTGTGCCGGAAGACCAGCCGGCAAAGCTGAAGCTGATCGCACAAGGGGCCAAGGTTCTCGATCCAGCTCTCAACCCGGACTCGATGGATGATCCGCCGTCGGACCAGGAGAACGTAGAGGCCTTGAACGGAACGGCGGCAAGCCTTCGCAGGACCGCCGGCAACGAGAACGGGCCGGGCGCGATCGCGTCGCGACGCCTGGCCGATGCGCTATCCAAGCTCGCGCAATCCGATCAAGCCACGCGCGACAAGACCCAGGCGATCTTCGTCAAGCCCATGAAGATCGTGTTCGATCAGCTAAGAAACCTGCTTCAGGCCCAACCGGTCAGCCTGAATAACTTGCCGCCCGATCTGGTGAGTGCGTGGAAGACCAAGGACGGTCTGCAGCGTATCGAGGCGATGCCGCGCGGCGATCCCAATGACAATGATACACTGCGCAAGTTTGCCTCGGCGGTATTGGCGGCCGAACCCAACGCGATCGGCGGGCCGGTTTCGATTCTCAAGTCTGGCGATACCGTGGTGAAGGCGTTCATTCACGCCGGCATCACCGCGCTGCTGGTGATCAGCTTCCTGTTGTGGCTTGCCTTGCGTCGCATAACCGACGTGTTGCTGACGTTGGTGCCGCTGCTGGTCGCCGGCGCGGTGACCCTGGAAGTTTGCGTGCTGATCGGAATGCCGCTCAACTTTGCCAACATCGTCGCTTTGCCGTTGCTGCTCGGCATCGGCGTTGCGTTCAAGATCTACTATGTGACCGCTTGGCGCTCCGGCAGGACCAACCTCCTGCAGTCGAGCCTCACTCGCGCGATTTTCTTCAGCGCGATGACGACGGCGACCGCATTCGGAAGCCTGTGGTTATCGAGTCATCCGGGAACGGCGAGCATGGGCAAGCTTCTGGCGATGTCGCTCGTCACCACGCTGGCCGCCGTGCTGCTGTTCCAGCCCGCTCTAATGGGTAAACCCCGCGATATCGGGAAGTAGGCAGATGTCGCCCACTTGATCGGCCGGCTGCGCGGAACTTGCCGGCTTTGGTCCCTTGGGCGCAGCGTTAACGGACCCGGTGGTCTTGGGGGCCGCGCCGGTGGTCTTCGGTGCAGCGGTCTTCGGTGGGGGAGCGGTTGTTTTCGGCGCGCTGCTCGCCATGCTGTTGGAGCTTGACGGGATCGGACCGGCGACGCGGGTCCAGGTTTCGCCGCCGCACAGAAAGCCGAGCACGCAGCCTTGTATCTCGAGATGGTCGGGATCGATTGGTTTGATCGTCGAGCTGTAATATTGGCCGTCCTTCGCGTTATAGACTTGGCCTTCCCACTGATCGACGCCAGGCTTCTTCTTCATGTCGATCAGGATCGGCATTCCGAGGGTTGGCCTGTTCTGTTTTGAAACATCCGGATTATGTGTGTCGCGCCCGCCGGGGGTTTGTTCCCACGCAACGGCACCCCACATGCTTCCATTACATTGCTGGACCCGGATATTGGCAACGCCGTCGGCCACCTTCCAGTCGCCGGTAGGATCCAGCGCGAGCGCGGGCGCAAGACCCGTCGCCAAAAACAAGCCGGAATATACTGCTGAGCGTATGAACGGGCAGTGCAACATTTTCTGACCTGCTGAGTGATTTAACGCTGAGGGGGCAAAACGCCGCACGAAGCGTTTTCAGTTGACGAATTCAGTTGACGAAACGGCCATCAACCGAAGTATGTAACGGATGCTATATTCAAATCTAGACGTTTCCGAGATGTTTGTGGACCGTCAGGCGCAGCGCAGTTCCATGCATACGCGTCACTTGAATGAGCAACTGGTGCGGGTGCTCAAAACCATCGGTTACGACGTCGGATTTCAGAAGGGACAAGGTCAATACCTCTATGATCGAGATGGCGCACGCTATCTGGATTTACTCAGTGGTTTTGGCGTTTTTGCGATTGGGCGGAACCACCCGGCGTTGCGCCAGGCCTTGAAGAGCGTGCTCGATAGCGACCTCCCCAATCTGGTTCAGCTGGATGTATCGACTCTTGCCGGGGTTCTGGCAGAACGTCTGCTGGAAAAAGTTCCCTACCTCGACAAGGTTTTTTTTGCCAACTCCGGTGCCGAATCTGTTGAGGCCGCGATCAAGTTCGCACGTGGTTCTACCGGCCGCCCGGGCATCGTGTACTGCGCTCATTCCTTTCATGGACTGTCTTATGGCGCGCTCTCGCTGACCGACGATGCTAATTTCCGTGGAGGCTTCGAACCCCTGCTGCCGGGCTGCACGTCTATTCCTTTCAACGATCTCGCCGCGCTGGAGCATGCGTTGTCGTCGCGCGAGGTTGCCGCGTTTATCGTCGAGCCCATCCAGGGCAAGGGCGTCAATATGCCCAGCGACGAATTCCTGCCGGGCGCTGCTGCGCTGTGCCGGAAGTACGGCACGTTGTTCGTCGCCGATGAAATCCAGACCGGGATGGGTCGCACCGGGCGCTTTCTCGCGGTCGAACACTGGAATGTCGAACCGGACATGGTGCTGCTCTCGAAGGCGCTGTCAGGCGGGCACGTGCCGGTAGGCGCGCTGCTCACGCGCAAATCGATCTTCGACAAGATCTTCAACCAAATGGACCGCGCCGTGGTGCACGGATCGACCTTCGCGAAAAACGATCTCGCAATGGCCGCCGGTATCGCGACCCTTGAGGTGATCGAGTCAGAAAAATTGGTCGAGGCCGCCGCCAAGCGCGGCGCTGAGCTTCGGCTGGCGTTGACGCGGCTCGTTCCGGGATACGAATTGTTGAAGGAGGTTCGCGGCAAGGGCCTGATGATCGGCGTTGAGTTTGGTCCGCCGAAGTCGCTGCGACTGAAAGCTTCGTGGAGCGTGCTCGAGGCCGCCAGCAAAGGGTTGTTCTGCCAGCTCATCACCGTGCCCTTGTTCAAGGATCACAAAATCCTCACTCAGGTCTCCGGCCATGGCAGCCACACTATTAAGCTGCTGCCGCCGCTCACCATTACCGAGGAGGATTGCAACTGGATCGAGACGGCGTTCGATACCGTTATCGCCTCCAGTCACAAGGTGCCCGGCGCGATCTGGTCGCTCGGCAAGACGCTGGTCGACAACGCGGTCCGCAAGTCGGCCTAA
>JAICIT010000126.1 GCA_025960445.1 Bradyrhizobium sp.
CCGTGATCGCTGAGATAATCAGCGACACGCGCGTGCATAAGAAATGATGCAGCTATTTTACTGCGAACGGCGATTGATAGGGCCGGCCGAACGGCACACCGTTGATCACGGTCTGGATCGGCTTCAGATAGGCCTTGCCGTCCCGCTTGTTGTTGCGGGTATCGACGAAGGAGACCGGCCCTTCCACCAGTTCCATGATCGCGACGTCGCCGGGCGCGCCGACCTGCAATGTGCCGATGTTGGCCGCGCGATTGATGATCTTGGCCGGCGCAATGGTCGTCATCCTCACCACGTCTTCCAGGGAGAAGCCCATGGCCATGAACTTGCTCATCACGTTGGGCAGGAATGGCAAGCCCGGGGAATTCCCGGAAAACACATGAATGTCGGATGAGATCGTGTCGGGTCTGCAGCCTGCCGGTATCGCGACCTCAGCTACGGTAAAATCGAAGCTGCCGCCGCCATGTCCCACATCGAAGATCACGCCGCGCTGCTTGGCGGCGAGCGCGGCCGGCAACAAGCTACCGCCCTGCACGATGTTGGTGAAAACACCGCTCATGTTCGGCGCCCCGGAATACGCATGGGTCAGCACGTCGCCCGGCCGCAGCAGATCGAGGATCTGCGACATCAATTCGCCAGTCTCGACGCCGCCGATATGGACCATCATGCGAGCAGGCCAACCGCACATCTCGCACGCCTTGATGGCGCGCTTGAGCGGCTCCAGGCCATGTTTGAAGATTACGTTCTCCGACATCCGCACCTTCACCCCAATCAGGAAATCGGGATTTTCCGCCAGGGCCATGGCGCAGGCTTCCATCTGCGCGTTGTCAATGTTGTAGAGCTCAGCAACCGGGAAGGCTGACAATCCATTGTTTGCGATGTGCACGAACGCGTAAATCCGTGCCCGCGACTGCGCCACGATGTAGCGTCGCAACGCCGCGAGATTATTGACGCCGGCATCGCCCGCCGAAACCACCGTCGTGGTGCCCTGAAACTGCACGAGCTCATCGGCCGGGATGCCGATAGCCGAGCCATAGGGGTAGACGTGGCAGTGCAAATCGATCAGGCCGGGCGTCACCAACTTGCCGGCGGCATCGATGGTTTTCAGTGCGCGTGCTGCGGGAATTTCTGCTTCGACGGCCTCGACGACGCCCCAACGGATGCCGACGTCGCGCTTGCCGCGCAGGGATTGGCTCGGGTCCAGAACCTCGCCACCCTTGATCACCAGATCGAATTTGTCGGCTGGTCCCATCGCCGCCTTGACGGGCGAGGAAAGCGCTTGCCCCATGACACCGGCGGCCGCCGATCCCGTGAACTTCAAAAAGTTGCGGCGTGACAATGCGGACATGATGAGCCTCCCCCTGGTCAATCTTTTCTTTGATGATGCGCCGCCAGCAGGCTTTGCGCAACCCGCCAGGAGAAGACCGCGGTCCGGCTGCAGGGCAGTCCCGATGCAAACGCTGCTGGCTCGGGCAGGCACGTTATCTTAGTCTTCCCGCATCGGGGCCGAAGAGCCCGAAGGGGAGATGTCCATGACTGCTACCAAAATACTCGCGACTACGGTTTGCATGCTCGCCTCCGGCGCCGCTTTGGCCGATGACCCCTTGCCGCGCGGCAAGCCTGAAGAGGTCGGCCTCTCGAGCGAAAGGCTGGGGCGGATCGGTTCGGTGCTCAAAGCCGATATCGAGGCGGGCCGCATACCGGGTGCGGTGATCGCAATCGCTCGGCGCGGCAAGCTGGTGGCGCTGGATGCCTATGGCTGGCGCGACAAGGCGGGCGGAGTCGCGATGACGACGGACACCATTTTCAATATCGCATCGATGACAAAGCCGATGACCACAGTAGGCGCCCTGATGCTTTACGAGCAGGGCAAGATCCTGATTGACGATCCCCTGAGCAAATACTTCCCGAAATTCGCCAACATGCGCGTCGCCGCGCGCGAGGCCGGTGAACCGACCGCCGAAACCTTGCCGGCTAATCGTCAAATCACGATTCAAGATCTGATGCGCCACACCTCCGGCCTGATCTACGGCGGCCGCGGCACCAGCGTGGTGCACAAGATGTATCCGGCCGGAAGCGGCGATGCGGCCCGCGACTATGACGGCACCGCTTTTCTCGACAAGCTGGCGTCATTACCGCTTTTGCATCAGCCGGCGACGGTTTGGGATTACGGTTTCGGTCTCGACGTGCTCGGGCTGACGATCGAAAGCATCACCAAACAGACGCTCGGACAGTATCTCCAAGCCAACCTGTTTTCGCCGCTGGGCATGACCGATACCGGCTTCTCGATTTCCGCCGAAAAGGCCGCGCGCTATGCGAAACCATTGCCTGCCGATCCCGACACCGGCAAGCCGCAAGTGCGCAGTCCGGAGCTGACCCAGCCGATCAAATTCGAATGCGGCGGCGGCTGCGCGGCTTCCACCGCTTCGGATTATTTGCGCTTCGCGATGATGCTGATGAACCGTGGCAGCGGCGGCGAAGCCCGTCTGCTCGGCCCCAAGACCGTCGACTACATGTTGTCGGACCAGCTCGGGCCAAACATCAGGAATCTCGTCGGCAATGCTGACCCGACCCGCGCCGATTACGGCTTTGGATTAGGACTTGCGGTACGCACCTCTCCGGGTGTGGTTCGCATGATGGGTTCGGTAGGGCAATTCTCATGGCCGGGCGCGAGCGGTACCGATTGGTGGGTTGATCCGAAAGAGCAACTTGCCGTTGTGTATCTGTCGGCCGCACCCGGCCCGGTCCGCTGGCACTACCGGCAAAAAATCAACGCCTTGGTCTATCAGGCGATCATCGATTAGCGCGCAAAGCTTGCGAAAGATGGGCGTTAACCTTTGCGTCTGCCGTTGCTGAACATCCGTTCAGAATTCTCCGGTGTTTTCGGGGGAACGTTCCCTAACCTGCGATGTTTTATTTTCGTTCAAATGAGGAGGACGAAATGAAGAAGCTTGGTTATGTCATTGCAGCGCTTGGTGCGATCGCCGTCGCCGCGCCGACCATTGCAAGCGCCGAAACGGTGGTGATCAAACATCGCGATCATCATTTCGGCCCGCGCGCCGAATTCCGCATGCATCGCGATCACGGCTGGCACGAAGGCTGGCGGCATCACCGCGCCGATAAGAAGGTGATTATCAAGAAGCGAGAATACTGAAGGCTGACACAGGAATGGCCCCGCAAGGGGCCATTTTCTTGTTCAGTCCCACGCCGGAGCAAAACCGGGATTTACGCATCGCTTGTCTTTGGGCAATGCCGCGATGGCTTGCCTGTCCTCGTCGTCGAGCTTCAGTTTCAACGCATCGAGGTTGGCCTTTTGGCTCTCGCGGCGGGATGCCTTGGGAATCGCGGCGACGCCATCCTGATCAAGCAGCCATTTCAGCGCCACCTGTGCGGCGGTGCCGCCGTGCTTGCGGCCGATCGCCGAGAGCGTCTCGTCGGAAGCTGCGCGGCCTTGCGCCAGCGGACAATAGGCTACCAGCGGGATCGATCTCGCTGTGAGATATTTAGCGAGCTTCGTCTGATCCAGCATCACGTGATATTCGACCTGGTTGCACGCGATCGGCGCCTTGATCTCTTCAACCACTTTCTTCAACAGCGCGATATTGAAATTGGCAACACCGATCGCGCGGGTGCGGCCCTCCGCCTTCAGCTTCATCAACGTTTCAAATATCGCCGGTAGATTCATATTCCTTGAGGGCCAGTGCACGAGATAGAGATCGACGTGATCGAGCCTGAGCTTTTTCAGGCTGGCATCGAAGGCACGGCGGATCGAATCTGGCGCGAGATTTTCGTGCCATACTTTTGTGGTGACGTGCACGTCCCCGCGCGCGATCCCGGCGGCCGAAATGGCTGCGCCGATCGCCTCTTCGTTGCCGTACATTTCCGCAGTGTCGATGTGCCGATAGCCGAGAGCGAATGCAGATTCGACGGCCGCGCGACAGGCGTCGCCCTGCATGCGAAACGTGCCGAGCCCGAGCCGCGGCAGGCTGATGTGCTGGGTCTGCAGATATTCCATGATGAGTCCTGAACTTATCGCCATGCGCGCCGACGACGCCGCGCAAAACGATGATGATTAAAAACGGTGGGTGAGAAAGCGTAGCGCGGCTTGATAATCCGCCCGTGACGCCAAGTCCAACTCAAGATCAAGCCGGATGAGATTGGTCAGCCTGTCACGAAGGGCAACCTTACAACGCGAAAGCAAACCCTGAATGTAAGGCACGATCAGCCGAACCACAGCCCGGGTCCGTTTCCGTTACCTTTTCCAGTTGCAGATCCCGCCTGATCTGCACGGCCACACCTGGATTCGTGTATCCAACGCCTGGGCGTCGAGCGGATTGCGGTGTTGACGCGCGAGCCGGATATGCGGCACGGCATGCGTGTGCGGCGCCGGCCGCAGCTTCGCGCTCACCTGTGCGAGGCGCGCTTTGGGCTGGGCGTGAAGCCTGGGTTGGCTGCTAGCCATCCTGGACGGGGCGACATGAACTCGGGGGTGCCTGATGTGTTCCGCTTCGGCCTGCTGTCCTTCGCTGCCGCGATCACTCTTGGCCTCGACCGGCACCGGCGCGAACGCGGCCGGAGGGCCGAGCGGCTTCGGCGAAAGCACCGCCTTGGAAAGGTCGAGCCCTAGAAATTGGTCAGGCCGGTATTCATCCGCCATGGACATACCGCTCCAAGCCAGCAGCATGGTGCAGGCGCCGGCGAGGCAGACATTTTTCAGGACCATCCGAAGCCTCCCTGGATAAGCAAAGGAGCGGCAACGGGTTATTTAGGAACTGCCATCACGCAAGTCCAGCCGGTGTGGCCGGCAACGTTACTTGCCGATGCGCCGATCAAGCTAATTTTGCACAAACTTGATCGTCGACACCGGCCACTTTCCGTCGTGACCTGCGATGGAGATTCGTAAGCCGTGGAGTTCGTCGAGCGAAACCGCCACGACGGTCCCTGCTTTTCCGTCGGTGAGAACCACCGCCTTTCCGATCAGCTCGGCTTCCGCTTCCTCCAACGCATGCAGGATCAACGATGCGCGAAGGTTGACCGCCGGCATGAGAACTCCGTTGGATGATGGGCAATCCAGGTGCGCGTGGTCTGGGCACATGAGAAGGAACCTCCCTCTCTCAACTCTTCCTCGCAACTGTTCGGAATATAAGCTTTCGATGCGGCCATTGTCGGGAAAGGATGGCCACAAAGCCGCCGAAATTTTTCCCGGTTCCATTCGCTCCAGCTGATTGCGCGGGCAGCCTTAGATCGAATGTTCGACCACGTCAGCAAGTGGTGCTAGTTGCGCCCGGTTTCATTGGCCTCGGTGGAACAGCTCCACCAGGGCACAACGCGATTGCGCAAAGCTACATAACTGGCCCACAGCCTTGCGAACCACGCGAGTGTCGTCAGCTTTGGTCGGACGATTCTGAACAACCGTTCCACGATCAGGAGACTGACGGCATACGCCGCCACGATCATCCCCGTTCCAGTGAGCCAATGGCCCTTGGCGACGAACAAGGATACGAATTTCAACGGTTCCACAACCGCCACGGGGATCGCGAGCAGCACCATCGATTGATACGGGCCCAATCGCTGGATTCGACGGCGCACACCAGCAACCAGCGTCATCTCTCGTCGTCGGCGTGTGCGTGGAATTAGCGGCATGTTGTTCTCGTCCCCGATGAGGCGCAAGCCTAACAACGTGTCGTGTTCATTCGTTCCGCGTTGCGATGCGGAACACTGCAGGAAGTGACGCGTTACGGCTTCGAGGGAGCACGTCATGATTTCGAAGGCAACGACCGGTTCGAACACTCAAAAAGACCCGGACGATTGGGTCTCCGGTGACGAGCCCATGACGGGAGCTCAAGCATCTTATCTGAAGACATTGTGCGAGCAGGCCCATCGCCCCGATGCGTTCGACGAGAACCTCACCAAAGCCGAGGCGTCAAAGCTGATAGACGAGATGCGGAAAGAGGCAGGACTGAGCGACAGCAGATAATCGAGGCGGGTGCTTCATCGCCGAGGAGGTCGCCGCATGTTGTAGGCGTCCGGCCCGACACCATGCTCGATATCTTTCCAGGTCACCGGAGCTGCGACAGGAAACCCCTGGCGCGCGCGCGGCGAGTAAGCGCCGACCGCTGTGGTGCCGCGGCCGTTGCGCAGGTAGTCCAGAAAGATTCGATTGTTGCGGCGGGCCGGCACTGCCGAAAGCGTGTATGCATCCGGTTTGGCGGCCGATAGCCGCTCGGCAAGTGATCGGCAATAGAGCCGCGCCTTGTCATGGCTCAGGCGTCGATGCAGAGGCACCATCAGGTGCAACCCTTTTCCGCCTGTCAATTTGGGCCAGCTCTCATGGCCCTCATCGTCAAGCAGGCGTTTGAGGTTGAATGCGGTCTCCACCACGAAATCCCAGGATGCTCCTGGACCTGGATCAAGATCGAACACCAGCCGATCGGCATGCTCGATGTCATCAACCGTTGCAGACCACGGATGCAGCTCGACCGCGTCCATCGCCACAAGCCCGAGCAATCCCTCGATATCATCCACCCACACGCGCACGCCCTCGCCGCCCTCTCGCTTCTGGATGCGGAGCTGATGCACGCTATCCGGGATCGGGGGCAATCTGCCCTTGTGATAAAACGTCGTACCATGCGTATGCCGCACCAGCTTAAGCGGACGGTTGCCGAGGAAACGAAGCGCCCGCTTCCCTACCCTTTGCCAATAACGAGCCAGCTCTTCCTTTGAAGGCGCGACGGCATCCGGCAGCAACTGTAGGATATTTTCCCGCGGCACGCCGACGCGAGCTTGCTTGCGGGTAGGCGCGGCAGGCTGGATCGGTGGCGACGCCACTGTCCTCAAGTCGTCGCGGACGCCCTTGAACACCGCGGCCCGCAGCAGGCCATCATCCGTAAAGCCGCTATACTCGATTTCAGCATCGATCGCCGGTTCAACCCATGTCGCCTTTGGCTTGTTGACGGGTTGCGAAAGCGGCGACTTCCTGATGATCAGCGGATCGAGCTGTTCTCGCAACTCGCGCGCCGTGCGCTCGGTATATCCGGTGCGCGCCTTGCCCGCATATACCAGCTTGCCCTGCTTGCGCCGACCAAGGTAGAGCGAGGCGATGCGGCGGGGACGGGCACCGAGCTTTTCCACAAA
>JAICIT010000127.1 GCA_025960445.1 Bradyrhizobium sp.
ATCTCGGCGAGGGCGAGGCGCCGGCATTTCCGGAAATCGACTGCTTCGTTGCGCCGGAGACTCATACCTTTGCTTTCAAAGGCCACATCAATTGCAATTGGCTGCAGGCGCTCGAGGTCGGCATCGATCCCTCGCACGCCTCGTTCCTGCATCGCTTTTTCGAGGACGAGGATACTTCCGGCGCCTATGGCCGGCAGTTTCGCGGCGCCTCCGCCGGCAGCGATATGCCGATGACCAAGATCCTGCGCGAATATGACCGGCCGATCATCAATGTCGAGCAGACCGAGTACGGCTTCCGGTTGATCGCGTTGCGCGAGATCGACGAGGAGCGCACCCATGTACGCGTGACCAACCAGCTATTCCCGAATGGCTTCGTCATTCCGATGAGCACCGAGATGACTATCACGCAGTGGCACGTCCCGATCGATGACGAGAACTGCTACTGGTACGCGATCTTCACCAGCTACGCGACGGCAGTCGACAAGAACAAGATGCGCGACCAGCGACTCGAATTGTATGAGCTGCCGGATTACCGCTCGCGCAAGAACCGTTCGAACGATTATGGCTTCGATCCGCACGAGCAGGCGACGCAAACGTTCACCGGCATGGGCAGCGACATCAACGTGCACGATCAGTGGGCGGTGGAGTCGATGGGCGCGATCCAGGACCGCACCCGCGAGCATCTCGGCCAGGCCGACAAGGCCATCGTTCAGTACCGGCGACTGCTGCGGCAGGAAATCGAAAAGGCCGCATCCGGCACCAGGCCGTTCATGTTCCTCGATGCCGCGCATGCACGCAGCATCCAGGGTCCGGCGACTATGGACGGCATCGGGCCGACCAAGGGTTGGGAAACATTCTGGATGGAAGTCGATGTCAAGCGGCGACGCAGCGCGCCATGGGCTGCGCCAGTGCCGGAGGAAATAGCGGACAAGGTTCCTCACCTGAGGGCTGTCCAGTGAAAGCGCGCGCGTTTCGTCATCCGGAGACCGCGCGTTGAGTTTTATCAAGCGCCACGGTCTCTGGTCCGATGAGCAGCATGCGGCGGCGAAGCGCCTGCGACAAGCGGTCGAAGAGCAGAAGCTCGAAGTCATAAGGCTGTCGTTTCCCGACCAACACGGAATCCTCAGGGGCAAGACGCTGGTCGCGAGCGAAGCGCTGGCATCGCTTGAAAACGGCTGCACCATCACCACCACGATGCTCGCCAAAGACACCTCGCACCGCACGGTGTTTCCGGTGTTCACGTCCGGCGGCGGCTTCGGCATGCGCGAAATGGAAGGCGCGGCTGACGTGCTGATGGTGCCGGACCCGACCAGCTTTCGGGTGCTGCCATGGTCCCGCGCCACGGGCTGGCTATTGTGCGACATCTATTTCGCGGACGGACGACCCGTGCCGTTCGCGACCCGCAGTCTCTACAAATCCGTACTCGAGAAACTGGAAAAGCGCGGCTACGAATTCGTGGCCGGGCTCGAAGTCGAGTGCCACATCTTCAGGCTTGAAGATGCCAGGCTGTCGCCGGAGGATGCCGGGCAGCCCGGCCAACCGCCGTCTGTCAGCCTGCTGTCGCAGGGCTACCAATATCTGACCGAGCAGCGCTACGATCAGATGGAGCCGGTGCTCGAGATCGTCAGGCGCGACATCCTGGCGTTGGGACTTCCGCTGCGGTCGATCGAGGTCGAATTCGGCCCGAGCCAGTGCGAATTCACCTTCAAGCCAATGGCGGGACTCGAGCCCGCCGACACCATGATCCTGTTCCGCAGCGCCGTGAAGCAGATCTGCCATCGACACGGCTATCACGCGACCTTCATGTGCCGACCGCGATTACCGAACGTGTTCGCGTCCGGCTGGCACCTGCACCAATCGTTGATCTCGATCGCAAGCGGTGACAACGCGTTCATGACAAAACAGGAAGGCGAGGTGTTGAGCCCGTTCGGCCGCCAATATCTCGCGGGACTGCTCGAGCACGCTTGCGCCTCGACCGTGTTCACCACGCCCACCATCAATGGCTACAAGCGCTACCGTTCCTATTCGCTTGCGCCCGATCGCGCGATATGGGGGCGTGACAACAGAGGTGTGATGGTGAGGGTGCTGGGCGGCCCCGATGATCCCTCCACCCGGCTGGAAAATCGGATCGGCGAGCCGGCGGCCAATCCGTACCTTTACATGGCCTCGCAGATTTTATCGGGGCTGGACGGCATGGATCGCGCCCTCGATCCGGGTCGGTCAGCGGATACGCCTTATGAAGCGCAGGCGAAGCGATTGCCGAAAACGCTTGCCGAGGCCGTGGCGGCATTGAAGGACGACCGCTTCTTTCGTGACACGCTCGGCGCCGGATTTATCGATTACTACGTCCACATCAAGAACGCCGAGATTGAGCGTTTCCAGGCCGAGGTCTCGGACTGGGAGCACCGAGAATATTTCGGAATTTTTTGAGGGGCCGAGGGCGGTCCGTCGCGCTCCCGCTAGTACCGCGCCATTACGCCAATCTCTCGAATTCAACTACGGATTATGGGACATAGCGCGGGACGGAGTGAAACATATGAACCACGCACTCCATATTTGAAACAGATGTTGTATAGAGCGCCCCTTTGATCTAGCCTCCTTGTTCTCTGGGGGGCGTAGCCGTGGCAATGAAACAGTTGCTTGGAGAGCTGACGGCGGGTTTTGACGAGCTGCCGCCGCAACTGAAAGAAGCGGCGCGGTGGGTGATCGATCATCCCGCCGACGTTGCGCTACTCACCATGCGCGAGCAGGCCCGGCGGGCTGGTATTCCGCCCGCGACGCTGACGCGGCTCGCGCAGCGATTCAAGCTGAAGGGCTATGACGAGATCAGAAAGCTCTACGCCGAGGCAGTCCGGCTTCGGCCGGAAAGCTATCGAGGACGCGCCGAAGAGCTTTTGCAGCGGCGCAACAGTGAAGGCGATGAAGCACTGATCCAGGATATCTTTTCCTCGCTGAGCCGTCACTTGCAGGAGCTATCGGCGCCCTCGGCGATGAGGCGTTTCAAGGCCGCGGCCGAAATCATTGCCCGATCCAAACGCGTATTCTGTCTGGGGCTGCGTTCCGCGTTTTCGGTTGCTTACAGTTTTCACTACGCGCGCTCATTATTTGGCGCGCCTTCGGTGCTGGTGGACGGACCCGGCGGCATTGCGACAGACGCGCTGCGGACGATCGGCCCAGCCGACGCACTGCTGGCAATTTCGGTGAAACCCTATACGCGCCAGACCCTGCAATCAGCGCGCTATGCCGAAAGACGTGGCGCCCAGGTCATCGCCTTAACCGACAGCGAAGTATCGCCTCTTGCGGCCATATCCAAACAGACGCTGATCGTCCGCACCGAAACGCCTTCGTTCTTCCACACCATGGCTCCGGCATTCGCCGCTATCGAATGTTTGACCGCGCTCGTTGCCGCGCGCCGGGGTGCCCAGGCGATCAAGTCACTCGCGGCCAGTGAAGAGCAGCTCGAGGCATTCGAAACCTACGTTTTGACAACAAAGAAACGAATCAAACGATCTTGACCCACGTCTTGCACCGGCAGATCAACCACCATTACCCGATCGCGGAAAGCGCGAATGGCATCTACGTCCGCGATACTTCCGGAAAAGAATACATAGACGCTTCCGGTGGCGCGGCGGTTTCCTGTCTTGGGCACTCGCATCCCGATGTGATTGCCGCGATGCACGCACAGCTCGACAAATTCGAATATGCTCATACCAGCTTCTTCACCTCGCAAGCGGCCGAACAGCTCGCCGATGATTTGGTGTCACACGCGCCCGATGGTCTTGGCCATGCATTCTTCGTCAGCGGCGGATCGGAGGCCATAGAGGCGGCGCTGAAGCTGGCGCGGCAATACTTCGTCGAACGCGGCGAGCCGCAACGACGCTTTCTGATTGCACGAAGTCAGAGCTATCATGGCGTGACGCTAGGGGCGCTCGCCGTCGGCGGCCGTGAGTGGCAGCGCCGCCAGTTTTCACCGCTGTTGATTGAAACCCATCACGTATCGCCGGTGTATGAATATCGCGAACGGCGGGCGGACGAAACTCCCGAAGGGTACGGCGAGCGGCTGGCCCGGGAGCTCGAAACCAAGATCGCCGAACTCGGCGGCAGCAATGTCATCGCCTTTGTCGCCGAAACGGTTGTTGGCGCTACCCTTGGCGCAGTCCCGCCGGTGCCGGGCTATTTCAAACGGGTTCGTGAGATCTGTGATCGCAATGGAATTCTGCTGATCCTCGACGAAGTCATGTGCGGCATCGGCCGAACCGGCACCTTGCACGCCTGCGAACAGGAAGGCGTTAGCCCGGATATTCTTGCGATCGCCAAGGGACTGGGTGGCGGCTATGCGCCGATCGGCGCGATCCTGCTGCACGAGCGCATTTTCAAAACCATCGCGGACGGATCTGGCGCATTCCAGCACAGCCATACCTATACTGGTCATCCCCTCGCCTGCGCCGCTGCGATTGCCGTGCAGCAGGTCATTCGGCGCGACGATCTGCTGGCCAATGTCCGCCGGCAGGGCGATCTTCTCACCCGGCGTTTGCAGGAGCGGTTCGGCAATCATCCGTTCGTCGGCGATGTACGCGGCCGGAGCCTGTTCCAGGGGCTGGAGATCGTATCCGACCGCGGAACCAAAAAGCCTTTCGATGCGAGCCGCAAATTGCATGCTCAGATCAAGCGCGAAGCAATGGCGCGCGGCCTGATGGTTTATCCAATGGGCGGAACGGTGGACGGCACGCAGGGAGATCACGTGCTGCTGGCGCCGCCGTTCATTATCAATAGCGGCGCGATCGACGAGATCGTCGAGCGATTGGGAGACGCTATCGATGCCGCCGTGGGCTCCTGAAGCGTTTCGATATTGCTTGTGGCCGAGAAAACAACGCCCGGCGCAGCTTTAATAGAACTACTGGAAAAATGGAGGGATCTGCAGATGAAGTTTTCAGCAAATAGACTGAGCGTGGTTGCGGGGGCGCTAGTGGCGCTCACGTCGTTTTCAATGCCTGCCCCGGCGCAGCAGAAATTCGTCACCATCGGCACCGGCGGCGTGACCGGCGTGTATTACGCGGTGGGCGGCGCGGTTTGCCGGCTGATGAACAAGAACAGGGCCGACACCGGCCTTCGCTGCTCGGTCGAGTCGACGGGCGGATCGGTGTTCAACGTCAACGCCATCAAATCCGGCGAACTCGATTTCGGACTTACGCAATCGGATGTCCAGTTCAACGCTGCCAAAGGCGAGGCGCAGTTTAAGGGCAATGCCAACCCCGACCTGCGCGCCGTGTTCTCCGTCCACCCGGAGCCGTTCACGGTGCTGGCGCGAAAGGACGCCGGCGTCACCAAGTTCGCCGACTTCAAAGGCAAGCGTTTCAACATCGGCAATCCGGGCTCAGGCACGGCCGCCTCGATGGAAGAGCTGCTCAAGCAGCTCGGCTGGACCAAGGCGGACTTCTCCCTCGCAGCCGAACTCAAGGCTGACGAGCAGGGCACCGCGCTCTGCGACAACAAGATCGATGGCTTCTTCTATGGCGTCGGCCATCCATCGGCTGCGATTCAGGATCCGACTATCGCCTGCGGAGCCAAGCTCATCTCGCTGACCGGGCCGGCGGTAGACGCGTTGATCAAGCAACATCCCTATTACGCCAAGGCGACTATTCCAGGCGGTATGTACGCCAACAATCCGGACCCGACGGAGACCTACGGTGTGCTCGCAACCGTCGTGACTTCCGCGAAGGTCGCCGACAGCACAGTTTACGCGCTGGTCAAGGCGGTGTTCGACAATTTCGACGAGTTCAAGAAGCTGCACCCCGCCTTCGCCCATCTTGATCCAAAGGACATGGTCAAGAACGGGCTGTCGGCACCGCTGCATCCGGGTGCGATCAAGTATTACAAGGAAAAGGGCTGGATGTAACAACCTGAAAAGAGGCGGCGCGAGCCGCCTCTTGTTTTTGGAAGCGGTGCTAGGCGGGGAAGACGATGACGGGCAGCATTGAAGCGGTGCCGGAACGCGAAGCGCTCGAAGCCATGGTCGCCGAAGCCGACACCGGCGGGCGCAAGCCAACTGGTTTTGAAAAGAAATACATTTTTGCCGTCTCGCTTGCCTGGGCGCTTTTCCAGCTTTGGTATGCGTCGCCGCTTCCTTACAAGCTCAATTTCGGCGTCGTCCAGGACGGGAAAGCGCGCGTCATCCACCTGTCGTTTGCTTTCCTGCTGGCGTTTGCCACCTTCCCCGCGCTGAAATCTTCACCGCGCAATCGAATCCCTGTGACCGACTGGATCCTTGCCGCGTTAGGCGTATGCGCCGCGGGCTATCTGCTCGTCTTCTACGATGAAATTTCCTTGCGCCCGGGCTTGCCGACATTGGCCGACGTAGTGATTTCGGTCATCGGCGTGGTTCTGCTGCTGGAAGCCGCAAGGCGCGCCGTCGGACCCGCACTCGCAATCATCGCCACGCTGATGCTGGTCTACATTTTCGCCGGCCCATGGCTGCCGGGAATGATGGGGCACAAGGGCGCGTCGCTTTCGCGCGTTGCTTCGCAGATGTGGCTCACCTCGGAAGGCATTTTCGGGGTGGCGCTTGGGGTATCGACAAACGTAGTGTTTTTCTTCGTGCTGTTCGGCAGCCTGTTGGAAAAGGCCGGCGCCGGGAATTATTTTATTCAGCTTGCCTTCGCCATGCTCGGCACCTTTCGAGGTGGCCCGGCGAAAGCAGGCGTGGTTGCGTCGGGCATGACCGGAATGATTTCCGGCTCCTCCATCGCCAATACGGTCATGACCGGCACCTTCACGATTCCGCTGATGAAACGCGTCGGCTATTCGGCGGTGAAAGCCGGCGCCATTGAGGCTGCGGCGGGGGTCAACGGACAATTGATGCCGCCGGTGATGGGTGCGGCGGCGTTCCTGATCGCGGAGTATGTCGGCATCAGCTATGCGGAAGTGGTCAAGCACGCCTTCCTGCCGGCGTTCCTGACCTATGGCGCGCTCTTCTACATCGTCGATATCGAGGCGGCGAAGCTTGGCCTGCGCGGCCTTCGACGGTCATCGACCGCGCCTGTCACCCAATCATTGCTCCGCGC
>JAICIT010000128.1 GCA_025960445.1 Bradyrhizobium sp.
ACCTGGCGCTTCCATCTGCGCGGCGAAGTCATTCGCGGCCCGCAGGATGTCGGCTGGATCCAGCAATTGAGTGCGACGTCACTGATGCGCTCAGATTTCGATAGTGCGCCAGACACTATGCCTATCCTGGAAGCGCAAAAATCGTTCTCACCCGCTCAAGTCAAGCAGATCGTCCTGCGCAGCCCGAACGGATCCTACTCCGGTCTCGTCTCCTCGGCCGACCTGCATTCGATCGCGACCCAGGATGACCTGCCACTCTCGACGCTGGCGCAACACCGCGATGAATTCCTGCTTCCCGACGCTACCATTCGCGAAATCATGGCGGCTTTCGAGCGGAGCGAAGCCGACGTTCTAGCCGTTGTTGATCGCGCCGATCACCCCTCAGCAATCGGAACAGTCAGCGAGGCGCATGTGCTGCGCACCTATGGCGAAGAGCTCGAACGGCGCAATCAGGAACTCTTCTTCCGATAATACTGCGTGCTCATCCCGTAGACGCGTGCTCAGGGCCGCAAATCCATGTCGATGCGGATGAAGTCTCCGCGATAAGTCACCTCGCCGAGATAGATCACAGTCCGGTCCGCCGTGGTGAAAACCCGTCTCACCTCGGCGACCGGTGAATTCAGCGGAACCTGCAGCAGCCTCGCCACTTCGAGATCAGCGGTACCGATCGTCAGCGTCTGCCGCGCGCTGCTGATCGAAGGATCACGCATGTCTTTTAGAATTGGGATCACCGTTTCCTTGCGAAAGCGCTTCGGGTGTCTCCGAAATATTTTTTCATCCAGATAGATCGAGATCACGCAATACGGCCGTTTGTTGCGCGAGTGCACGCGGCGCATGAATACGTAGTGCGCCGCCGGCTTGCCATCCTCGGGAAGCAGTGGCGCATCGGTTCGGCTTTCCCTGATATTGATGATCTCCGGCGAAGTATCGCGGTACACCTCGGCGAGGTCCGACAGCGTGGTCTCGACCTTGAGCCATCGATCCTCCGTCAATGTCCCGGTGATGAAGGTACCGCGACCCTGCTGGGCTTCGATGATGCCATCGCGCACCAGCAGATCGACGGCTTGGCGGATGGTGACTCGAGAGACGCCGAATTCATCGGCGAGCACCTCGTTTGCAGGCAGCCGCAAGCCCTGGGCCCAAATTCCGCGCGCGATCCGCCGACGAAAAATGTCGGCGATCTGAGCGTATTTCGGAACGTGGCTGTCGGAAATCAGATGCATTTTGGATTCTCAAATTCAGCGGGATGGCCCGGCCAGACCAAGCCTATGACATGACGAGCGCGGCGCCCTTCTCCCCGATCATCAGGCTGCTCGCATTGGTATTCGCGGACGTTATCTGCGGCATCACCGAAGCGTCGATCACGCGCAGTTTTTCGACACCGCGCACGCGAAGTTGCGGATCGAGAACCGATTTGTCATCGCTTCCCATCCGGCAGGTGCCTACGCAATGAAACACGGTGCCGCCGGTGGTTCGCGCGAAATCCCACAAACCGGCAGGGCTGTCGGTGGCCTCACCCGGAACCATCTCGATATCCCACAGATCTCTGAATGATTTCTGCCGGTAGATCTCGCGCAACATCTGCAGTCCCGCGACGATGGTCTTGCGGTCGATTTCATCGGCAAAGTAATTGGGTTCGATGCGCGGTTGATCGAATGGATCGGTCGAACGGATCGCGAGCGACCCGCGCGATTGCCCATGACACTGCCAGACCGATGCGGTGAAGCCCGAATAGCTGTGCAGGGGATCGCCCGGTTTATCCACCGACAGCGGCATCACGTTGAACTGCACGTCGGGTCGCGCATCGACCGCATATTCGGTGCAGGCTGCGCCACCGACCTGGCCCGCACCCGCGCTCAAGGGACCGCTGCCCGCAACAAGCCATTGCAAACCCATTTTCGTCAGTCCATGCGGGCTGCGCACCTGATCGTTCAGAGAAATTCGCTGCTTCAGCCGAACGATCATGCGCGCCTGATAGTGATCCTGCAGGTTGCGGCCGACATCCGGCGCGTCGACGACGATGGGGATGCCGAGCCCGCGCAGCAGATCAGCGGGGCCGATGCCCGAGAGTTGCAGCAGCTGCGGTGACTGCAGCGCCCCCGCCGACAATACAATCTCACGATCGGCTGCCGCCTTGCAGGCCCGGCCGTCTTTGATCCATTCCACGCCGGTAGCGATGCTGCCCTTGAACATCACTTTGCTCACCTGCGCGCCGGTGATGATCGTGAGATTTCGGCGATGGGCGATCGGGCGCAGGAAAGCCGAGGACGAGCTGCTGCGCCAGCGCCGTCCGATTCCCAACTGATAACTGCCGACACCCAGCGTAGTGGCGCCATTGAAATCGGGATTGCGCGGAAGTCCGAACTCCACACCCGCATCTATCCAGGCCGCGGAAGCCCGGTTACCGGTTCGCAGGTCGGAGACTTCGAATTCGCCGAGGCCGCCATGATATTGGCTCTCGCCGCCCTGGTAGCGCTCGTAGCGCCGGAAGTACGGCAGCAGCTCGCGATAACTCCAGCCTTTAGCGCCGAGCCGCTCCCAGTCATCGAAGTCCTCATGCTGACCGCGAATGAATATCAGGCCGTTTATGGAGGACGATCCGCCGAGCACGCGGCCGCGCGGCCACACGATCGAGCGCCCGCCCGTGGCCTTGCTCGGCTCGGTTCTGAACAGGCGCGAAAAACGTTCGTTGTAGATCGTCCGGTAATAACCGACCGGAAGCTTGAGCCAAAAATTGCGGTCCGATCCGCCGGCTTCCAGCAGCAGCACGCGGCATGACGGATCGGCCGACAGGCGGTTTGCGACCACGCAGCCGGCGGACCCCGCGCCGACGATGATGTAATCGTATCCTCGTGCAGACATGCAAAGCTTCCCGCCAGATCAAGCCGTCCGGTAGCGTTCGATCGAGGACAAATCGGGTTCGATTCCGATGCCCGGATCGTCACTCAGGGTGACCATTCCGTCTCTGACGTCGGCCACCGAACCGCATAAGAGATCACGCAACGGATTGTCATTGGAATCGATTTCCAGCAAACCCTCGCCCCCTACCCCGGCCAGCAGATGCGCCGACGCCAGAAGCCCAATCCCGCCGCCGAGATAATGCGGGCAAAATATCTTGCCGGATTTCAGGATGTCTTTTGCGATCCCCGAGCAGACGCTGAGCCCACCCCACTTCGCAATATCAGGTTGCACGAAGGAAAGAACGTCGTCACCGAGCACCCGCTCGAAGCCCGCTTTGCTCGCGATATTTTCTCCCGCCGCCAGCGGCACGTCGGTGGCTTTGCGCAATCGTTGCCATTGCTGCCACGTCTCGTCGGCACGGATCGGCTCTTCGAGCCAGGCGAGACCGAATTCGCAAAGACGGGGTACGAGATCCAACGCCTGTTGCGTCGACCAGGCCTGATTGGCATCGGCTGCCAGCATGCCGTCGCCGACGAGTTGGCGAAGCGAGCCGAGATTGGTGCGGTCCGTGGCGAGATCGAAGCCGATTTTTAGTTTCAGCGCACGATGTCCCCTGCTCAGCGCCGCTTCCGCCATCTGCCGCGAGCCGGTTGGATTGATGCCGCTGGCATAGACCCTGATTTGATTGCGATTACCGCCGAGCAGTTTCCACAGCGCGGTCTTGCGGCGACGCGCATAGAGATCCCACATCGCCAGGTCGATGCCCGCGATCGCCTGCGCGAAGGGACCGGGTTCGCCGGACTGTAGCGCGAGCACCGATGTGCCTTGCGTCAGCGCATCGAATACGTCGAAGGGCTCGCTCCCCACAAATCCTGAGATGGCAGGCGCCAGCACCTCGTTGACCAGACGCGCGCGATGTTCCGCTCCGTTCGATGGAAAATTCGCCCAGACTTCGCCCCACCCGGTGTAACCGTCTTCATCCTCCACGCGAACGAAGACCGCCGGTCGGGTCAGCATCCGGCCGAATGAGGTGACAACCGGCGTCGTGAGCGGATAACGATAACAGAGAGCCTGAGCGCTGCGGATGGCAAATGTCGGCGATGTCATTTCGCAATCCGGATGCAGGACCATGCTGCGGTTGTCGGCCCTTGTATGGTCATCCTATTTATAATATGAGTTGATCACGATCAACTGCAATTGCTGCCGGATCGAATGCAATGGATGGAAGTGTCGCGAGGCGCTTTTTGCTTGGGCTCGCGCCGTGGGCCGGCGCCGTGCTGCTGTGGTATGGCGTGCGCTGGAGCGGCTTCGTAAATCCTTCCCTGATTCCCGCGCCGCATCGGGTAGCCGCCAAATTTGTCGAACTGCTGCTTCACGAGGGCTTGCTGTTCGATGTCTATGCTTCGACAAGGCGAGTATTCCTAGGGGTCGTGCTCGGCATCCTCGTCGCCGTTCCCGTCGGCTTCCTGCTAGGCTGGTACCGCTCGGCACGCACCTTTGCCGATCCGATGATCAATTTCTTCCGGGCGCTGCCCCCGATCGCGCTCATCCCGTTGGTGATCGTCTATTTCGGCGTTGATGAAGCCGCCAAGCTCGTGATCCTTTTCTATGCGTCGTTTTTCGCCGGCGTGATCGTGATGTACGAAGGCGTATCGCAGATCACGCCGCTCTACATCCGGGTCGCGCAGACGCTGGGCGCCGGCGAATTCGAGATCTTCCGGAAAGTCATCATCCCGCTCACGGTGCCGCATATTCTCACAGCGCTGCGCGTCGCGCTCGGTGTTGCGTGGGCAACCCTGGTTGCATCCGAGTTGATCGCGGCGCAGCGCGGCCTCGGCGCGCTGATCCAGAATGCCTCGACATATTTCCTGCTCGACGTCATTTATGTCGGCATCATCTGCATCGGTTGCGTGGCCCTGATCATGGACATGATCTTGCGCCGGATCAGCGCCCGGCTCCTGGTGTGGCAGGAAAGAGCCGTTGGATGAACATAGCCAACAGCATTCATCGGGCGCAGTTCGATCGCGTGTCGCTTGAGTTCAAAACGCCGAAGGGCAGGCTCAGGGTGGTGGAGGATGTCAGCTACGAGATCAATGATGGCGACTTCATCGCCGTCATCGGTCCATCCGGCTGCGGCAAGACCACCATGATGAGCATGCTTGCGGGCTTTCAGAAGCCTACCACGGGCAAGGTGTTGTTCGACGGGCAACCCGTTAAGGGACCCGGACCCGAACGCGGCGTCATCTTCCAGGAATATGGCGTGTTCCCCTGGCTGACGGTCAAGGAGAACATCGCGTTCGGTCTCAAGCTAAAGGCAAATCATGTGCCGCTCGCGGAGCGAGACCAGATTTGCGAACATTATCTCATGTTGATGGGTTTGGCGGATTTCGCGAACTCGTACCCGAAGCATCTGTCCGGTGGGATGCGGCAGCGCCTCGCCATCGCTCGAGCCTACGCGGTGAAGCCGCAGTTTCTCCTTATGGATGAGCCATTCGGTGCGCTGGACGCTCAGACGCGGGCGAACATGCAAAATCTGCTGCTCAAGGTGCTCGCCGCCGAGGGCAAGACGGTCATGCTCATCACTCATTCGGTGGAAGAAGCGATCTATCTCTCCTCGCGCATCGTGGTGGTTACGGCACGTCCCGCGCGGATCAAGCAGATCATCGATGTGCCTTTTGGGTATCCGCGCGATGAGACCCTTCAGGAGCGGCCGGAGTTCGGAGAGCTTCGAAGCCACATCAGGGAGCTTGTGATGAGCGAATACCGCGCGCAGCAGGCGCAGCTACGACCGGCCTCATTTTCGGAGTAATCGCAAACAGTAGAAGGGAGAAAACGCCATGGATCGACGACAGTTTCTGACCACGACGGCAGGCCTCGCGCTCAGCGGGATCGCAGTTTCCGCACCGGCCGTTGCGCAGGCCAAGACCAAGGTCCGGGTTGGCTATCTGCACACGGTCGCCGTTGACGGACAGATCTGGACCGGGATGGACCGGGGCACGTTTGCGAAGCAAGGCCTTGATCTTGAATTACGCCAGTTCAACACCGGCCTTGAAATCTTCCAGGCTTTGATCGGCGGCAGCCTCGACGTGCTGGCGACGGGCGCCGTGCTGTCGAACTTCCCGGCGCGCGGACAAGGCAAGGCATTCCTGATCAACGACATCGAAGTTGCCACCGCGCAACTCTGGGTTCGCTCCGATCAGGGCATCAAATCGTTTGCGGATTTGAAGGGCAAGCGCATTGCCACGACAACCGGAACCACTGCCCACGTGTTCCTCGACAAGGCGCTGCGCGCCAACAAGATCGATCCAAAGGAAGTTGAACTTGTAAACCAGGCGATGCCGGCCGCGGTCACAGCGTTCATCTCCGGCGCTGTGCCGGCTGTCGCGCTCTGGGTGCCGTTCAACGTCACTGTGCGGGACAAGGTTCCCGGTGCGGTCAAGCTTGCCGACGCGTCGGCCTATTACCCGCAGGCGGCGATCATCGGCGGCTGGGCCGCTGCCAATGACTATTACGAGCCGAACAAGGAGACGCTGGCGAAACTCATCAGGGGCTGGGCGGAGGCCAACGACTACATTGTCGCCAACAGCAAGGAAGCGATGGAAGCGCTGCAGAAGAACCACTACAGCCAGACGCCCATGGCGGACATCAACGAATCCTTTCAGGCGCAGAAAATGTTCACGTCGCGCGACTGGAAGCGTCTCTATTCGGACGGGACCGTCACAAAATGGCTGGACCAGTCGACCGACTTCTTCATGGCGAACGCGGGCATCAAGGACTTCACCCCTGCCAGCAAGTATTTCGATCCGAGCCTCTACCTCAAGACAGTTGCATAGCTCGAACTCCAGATAATTGCGGAGCCTGCCGGTCGCGAACGGGAACTGACAATTCCCCTTCGCGTCTCGATTGACCTTCGCGGCTGCAAGAGGGCGCCGGTCGCACGCGCGACCGATGCCGGGGCTTTGCGGCACTGAGCTCCCGCGCAAACGCACATCGACCAGCTCGGATACGCGATTCTAATCGGCGAACAACGAGCGTAGATTTTGAGGGTGCCTCGCCTCCGGCGAGACCGCGCAACAAAAAGAAAAGATCGATAAGGGAGAACACCGTGCAACGACGAATTCCTGTTTTCAATCTCGCAGCCATTCCACTGG
>JAICIT010000129.1 GCA_025960445.1 Bradyrhizobium sp.
CAAAGTGAGGAACTTGATCTTCCGCCCATTGATGCCGCCCTTTTCGTTCAGCATCTGGAAATACGCCTCGCCGACCCGACCGAGCACGCCATAGAGCGAACCTGGCCCGCTATGCGGCACGGTTTGTCCCAGCTTGATCTCGGTATCGCTCGCGCCGGCATCGTATTTCTTCTCGGCCGCCCTGGCGGCGGTGGCGGATGCGAAAATGGTAGCAATGGCGGTGGCGCAGAAGTCGCGCCTCGATTGATGATTGTTCATATGTTTCTCCCTGGTGCCCGCATTGACCTATATTCGCGTGCGCTCGGCAATACCGAAATTGCGGCTTTGGACTGCCTGCCCATCCGCGTATCAGGCATGCTTCGGGCCGATCATGTTTCAGGGCTTTGCGGCGACCGCGACCAGCCCCGGCACCGGCGCGTTATCCTCGTTGCGGGCTGAGGAATCCTCAAGCAGCGACAGCTTCAAACCAGCAGCTTCGATTGAACGGCGGACATAAGGCGTGCCATGGGCATAACGCAGCCCTTCGCCGAGAATGACTTCGTCACCGCGATGGGTTTCCACCGTGAACGCCAGCAGCCCGCCCGGGACGAGCACCCGCCTCACCTCGTGAAGTACGGGGATGAGATCGGCGAGGTACACCATGGCGTCGGCGGCGATAACGAGGTCGGCGCTGGCGTTGGGCTTGAGGCGCAAGCCTTCCAGCATGTCGGCCACTTCCAGTTGCTCATAGAGTCCGGTCGAGCGCGCCTTTTCGATCATGCGCGGCGACAGGTCGATGCCGACAAAATGATCGACCTCCTTTGCGAACGCAGCCGCCGCTAGCCCGGTGCCGCAGCCGAGGTCGAGGGCACGTGCGAAAAACGCGGGCTTGCGCACCGCATTCCGCACCTTCAGCACCGCCTTGAACAACAGGGCCGGGCCGCGATAGCCGAGATCGTCGACCAGCGCCGCCTCGAATTTCGGCGCATATTGATCGAACAAGGCTCTCACATAGGCCTGCGGCATCGCCGAAAGTCGGTCCGCCCCAAGCATCATCAGGTGCAGGCCAGCGCCGTGCCGATCGTCAGGATCGGCCTCCCGCGCTTTCCGAAACGCCTCGACCGCCGCATCCGGATCACCGAGCCGTTGGCGGATTTCGCCGAGGGTAAACCAGGCAGAGGCAAAAGCAGGGGCAAGCTCGGTTGCCTGCAGCAACAGATCGGCGGCGGCGACAAGGTCGCCTTTCAATTGCAGATCGCGCGCAAAATCGAACCGGCGGTCGGCAACCAGATTGCCGGAAGACAGGAATAGTCGGGCAGGCATGCAAGGAACCGATTGCGGGGCTGGATGGGCGAGACTCGAACGGGCCTCGTGGTGGACTATATAATCCAGATGCGTCCGCAAGATATCCTGATGCCGGTTGCCGCCGGGCTGTGCTGCAAGCCCGGCGGCTTTCATATTGATCCGGTGCGGCCGGTCGAGCGAGCCGTGATCACCCATGGCCATTCCGACCACGCTCGGTCGGGCCACGGCGCGGTGCTGGCGACGCAGGAAACGCTCGATATCATGCGGCTGCGCTACGGGGACAATTTCGCCGGCGCAACACAGGCGGTCTCCTATGGCGAGGAAATTCGGCTGAATGGCATCAGCATCAAATTTCACCCAGCCGGCCATGTGCTCGGTTCGGCGCAGGTCGCGGTCTCAGGCAAAGATATCTGCATCGTGGCGTCCGGCGATTACAAGAACGCGCCCGACCCGACCTGCGCGCCGTTCGAGCTAGTGCCGTGCGATGTGTTTATCACGGAGGCCACTTTCGGTCTGCCGGTGTTCCGCCACGGTAATGCGGCGGACGAGATCAAAAAACTGCTGGGCTCGGTGGCGCTGTTTCCCGAGCGAGCGCATCTGGTCGGCGCCTACTCGCTCGGCAAGGCACAGCGGGTGATCGCGCTGTTGCGCGCCGCCGGCTACGACGCGCCCATTTATCTGCACGGCGCAATGGAGAAGATCACGCTGTACTATGAAAGCCGCGGCATTGTGCTCGGCGAGCTGCGCCCGGTCAGAGGCATGAAGAAAGCCGACCTCGCCGGCACCATTACTTTAGCGCCGCCGTCTGCCACTTCCGACATCTGGACGCGGCGCTTCCCTGATCCAGTCACGGCGTTCGCGTCGGGATGGATGCGCGTGCGCGCCCGCGCGCGCCAACGCGGCGTAGAATTGCCGCTGGTGATTTCGGATCACGCCGATTGGGACGGACTGACCGCAACCATCGAGGCGACCGGCGCCGGCGAAGTCTGGGTGACCCATGGCCAGGAAGACGCGCTGGTTCATTGGTGCAAAGCCAAGGGGCTCGCCGCGCGTCCACTTGATCTGGTCGGGTATGGCGAGGAAGACGACAGCGACCCCCTTCCGGCGGCCGAGGATGCGCAGGCATGAATCGCTTCGCCGAACTCCTGGACAGGCTTGCCTATGAACCCGGCCGCAACAACAAGCTGCGGTTGTTGACCGCGTATTTTCGCGATGTGGAGGATCCGGATCGGGGCTACGCGCTCGCAGCCCTCACCGGCGCGTTGTCTTTCAAGCACGCCAAGCCTGGCCTGATCCGCGATCTGATTGCGGCGCGTACCGATCCGGTGTTGTTCGCCTTTTCCTACGACTACGTCGGCGACCTTTCCGAAACGGTGGCGCTGATGTGGCCGAAAACGCCGTCCCACGCTCAATCTGCCCAGCTCCTCCCGCGCAAAGTTGGCGACGTAGGAGAGCACGCGATTGGCCACAACAACCCGCCGCCTACGTTGACTGAGGTCGTCACCACGCTTCGCATGCTCGGCAAGACCGAACTGCCGAAACAACTGTCGCGCTGGCTGGACGAGTTGGATGAGACCGGGCGCTGGGCGTTGTTGAAACTCGTCACCGGGGCCATGCGGATCGGCATCTCGGCGCGGCTGGCCAAGACCGCCGCCGCCGATCTTGGCGGCAAGGATCCGCACGAGATCGAATTGATGTGGCCGGGGCTCACCCCGCCCTATCCCGACCTGTTCGCATGGCTGGAGGGCCGAGCCGACAAACCTGTCAATCTCGATCCCGCCCCGTTCCGCCCGGTGATGCTGGCGCATGCGATCGAGGATACGGATTTCGTCAATCTCGATCCGGCCGATTACATCGCGGAATGGAAATGGGACGGCATCCGGGTGCAGGCGGTGAGCGGTCGCGACACGCGCGGTCATCAGCTCGCGCGGCTCTACTCGCGCAGCGGGGAGGACATCACCAAAAGCTTTCCGGACTTGTTGCCATCTCTGCACCTGGCGGGAGCGATTGATGGCGAGCTGCTGGTGATGCGCGAGGGGCGCGTGCAAAGCTTCAACGTTCTGCAGCAACGCCTCAATCGAAAGGTGGTCTCGCCGAAACTGATGAAGGATTATCCGATCCACCTGCGCGCCTATGATCTGCTCGGCGACGGCGAAACCGACCTGCGCACCTTGCCGTTCGCCGAACGCCGCGAGCGGCTGGAGAGATTCGTGACAAAGCTCGACGATCCCAGAATAGATTTATCTCCAACCATCGCTTTCGATAGCTGGGATGCGTTAACCGCTGCGAGACGGGATCCCGCCGCTGCCGGCGCCGGCGAGGACGCCGAAGCCGTCGAAGGCGTGATGCTCAAGCGCCGCGATGCCCTCTATCTGCCGGGCCGGCCGAAGGGCCAGTGGTGGAAGTGGAAGCGCGATCCGCATATCATCGATGCGGTGCTGATGTATGCGCAGCGAGGTCACGGCAAGCGCTCCTCTTACTATTCGGACTACACGTTCGGGGTCTGGACCTCAGGCGAGAGCGGCGACGAACTGGTGCCCGTCGGAAAAGCCTATTTTGGTTTTACCGACGAAGAACTGCTGCAGATCGATCGTTTCGTCCGACGTAACACCGTCGAGAAATTCGGGCCTGTCCGACACGTCGTGCACGAGCCGGATCAGGGTCTCGTGCTGGAAGTCGCGTTCGAGGGGTTGGCCCGCTCTACGCGACATAAGTCCGGCATCGCAATGCGATTTCCGCGCGTAAGCCGGCTGCGCTGGGACAAGCCGCCGCGCGAAGCCGATCGGCTGGAAACTCTGGAACGCCTGTTGAAAGCCGACGCCAGTCATACGCCGACGCTTTCAACCGAAATGGATGCAGATTCGCGGCAAGAAAAAGCATCGGGGTAAATAAGGCGTGCGGGATTGATCCCGACATCCCTGTTCCCCATCTGACGCTCACTGTACTAGAGTGCGGTTCAATCTGCGCGGAGACCATTGATGCCCAATGACACCCGGGAATTGCCGGCCGCTAATGACGGTCTCTACCGCTTTCTCGGCGGCTCGCCACTGTCGGTGGCCTTTCGGCTTGTTCTGCTCTCGATTTTGGTCGGCGTGGTGCTCGCCGCGATCGGTTTCGATCCCTGGAATATTCTCAGCAGCATCCGACTGCTATTCCAGCGGCTTTGGGATCTCGGCTTCGATGCCATCAACTGGCTGTGGCGCTACTTCCTGCTTGGCGCGGTGATCGTCATCCCGGTCTGGCTGTTATCGCGCATGTTCGCGACGCCGCGTGGGCGTTAGAGCATAATCCGATAAACGTTTTAGCTCAGCGGCCAATCCTCCGCCGTAATCGTCGCCGCGTCGGCGCCGACGATCTCGGATAGTGAATCGCGGCCGGTTCGAAGCAACGTCGAGGCGAGGTCGTTCTTGATGTCGTCGACCAGGCCGAGGCCCTTGTAGACCAGCGACGAATAAAGCTGGATAAGGCTGGCGCCGGCCCGGATCTTGGTTAGCGCGGCTCCGCCCGAGTCGATCCCGCCAACGCCTATCAGGGGAAACGCACCCTCCGCGCGCACATAGGTTTCGGCCACCATGCGCGTCGACAGCCGGAATAATGGCCTGCCCGATAATCCGCCCTGCTCCCTGGCACGGGCCTGCTCGCGCACCGTGGAGGGCCGCGCCAGCGTCGTGTTGCCGACGATCATGCCATCGATGCGGCGCGAGCGGGCGATATGCACGACATCGTCGAGTTCAGCCAGGCTAAGGTCGGGCGCGATCTTGAGCAGCACCGGCGAATGGCCGGCGTCCTGTCGAGCTCGTTCGCGCGCATCGATCACTTTGGCCAGGAGATCGTCGAGCGCAGCGGCTTGCTGCAGGTTGCGGAGCCCTGGTGTATTCGGCGACGAGACGTTGACCGTAAAATAGCTCGCGACCGGCGCGAATTTCTCGATCAGCTTCACGTAGTCATCGACGCGGTCGGCCGCATCCTTGTTGGCGCCAACATTGACGCCGACGACGCCCCCGAGATGCGCGCGCGCAGCCAGCCGCCGCAGCACGGCCTCGGCGCCGTCATTGTTGAAACCCATGCGATTGATGATCGCTTCGTCACGTTCCAGCCGGAACAGACGCGGTCGCGGGTTTCCGACTTGCGGCTTCGGCGTGACGGTTCCGACTTCGACAAACCCAAACCCGAGCCGCAACAGAGCATCCGGTGCTTCCGCGCTCTTGTCGAAGCCTGCGGCCATGCCGATTGGATTGGGAAAGTTCAGACCGAACGCCCGCACCGCCAATTTCGCATCGGCCGGCCGAGCGCGCATCGGCGGCAGCAACTTCAGCCCCTGAATCGCCAGACGATGCGCGTCTTCCGGATCGAACCAGCGCAGTAGCGGCAGCGAAAAAGCGTCGAATGCGCGGATCATGCCTTGAGCTCCGGCATCTCGTGACGTCCGTCAGAGCGCGCGCGCAATTCGAGCACGGAGGTGACCGCGCCCAGAGCGAGTTCACCGTACAAATGCGGAAACAGCTCGCCGTGGCGCGAGCGCTCCCAGCGCAGCGCCGCACCCAAGGCGTCAACATCGACCTCGATCAGAAGCAATCCGCTCTGGCCGAAGAAGTGCCTGTTTGCCGTCTCCGCCACCTGCGACAGGGTGGAGAGATGGATGAACCCATCGCGCTCGTCATCAGCGCTGCCGCGATAAACGCCTTGCTGCTCGGCCTCGCGCCATGCCGAAGCGGGGCAGATTTTATAGATTCTGCGCACGTGGTCCGGAGCCCTGCCTTCTGATCGAGTCTCTTGGGGTTTTCCGGAGTTGCCGGATTCGGCCGACCGTATCGGCGGGACCTGAGCAGTTCAAGCGTCGCCTGCGCGTGTTGCGGTTTATCGCAAACGCGGGTCACCAGGGCTCGTCACAAATTCCGGGCTGGCAAACAGCTAAAGCGCCGAACTCAAGAGGCGTAGTCCGGCTCCTTTCGGTCGAGCATACGCTTCAACGCATCGAAATGCCGCTGGGCGGGGGTCGGCCCGTTGTACAGATGGCTACCACCGATATCCCGCTTGGTCTTCTCGACCACCGCATCGGGCAGCTTCTTCAGGGGTTGCCCGGTCCACATCGCATAGATCTGAACCTGCGCGGCACGCTCGACGTAATAAAGTCGATCATACGCCTCGGCGACGCTCTCGCCCACGGTGCTGATGCCGTGGTTGGCCATGAACAAAACGGTCTTGTCGCCGATCACACCGGCGAGCCGAGCGCCTTCGGCCGGGTCGAGCGCGGGGCCGGTGTATTCGTCGTCATAGGCGATTTCGCCCGACATGCCGACCTCGGTCTGGCCGATCTCCTTGATGCGCGGGTCCTCGAGACGGGTGAGCGCGCTGGCGTAGGGCATGTGGGTGTGAAACACGGCCTTGGCTTGCGGCAGCGCCTTGTGGATGGGCGCGTGGATGCAGTAGCAGGAGCGCTCGACTTCACCTTCGCCGCGCTTGACCGCACCGTCATCGATTCCGACTTCCATAAAGGACGAAGCCGTTACCTCGGACCAGTGCATCCCGAACGGAATCTGGTAGTAACGATCGCTGCGGCCCGGCACCACCAGAGTCAGGTGGTTGAAAATGCCCTCGCTGAAACCCTGCATGAAGGCGACCCGGTGGGCCGCCGCCAGATCGACGCGCGCCTGCCATTCCTGTGCGCTGCTGTCTCCGAGCGTGTTCGGCGAAACCCTGAACTGCATGAGCGTCCTCCCTGTGTTGCCCCTCGACGG
>JAICIT010000130.1 GCA_025960445.1 Bradyrhizobium sp.
ATGGCCGCAATTTCGTTCATCTCTGGCTCACATCACAGGAGGGAAGCGTCACTCCAACGAGGTGTGCTAGTTACTGTTCCGCTCGCTGGAACAGAGTGATTGCTCGCTCCAGAGCATGTTCATTCCAAGTGCTCGATGCTTGGTGACGCAGGTACTTATCCCGGCGGGACACGGACTCTGCTACTTCTTCGGGTCGGAACCTTCATTCAATTTCGGCGTTCGGCAGGTCAGCAAGCGTAAAATTTGCTTTGTTGCACTTGAGCTTACCCGATGGAAATTGGAAGACCATACTCGAGGCTGCTGCACCGGCTTGAACGACTGAGTGAGCTATCGGCTCACGACCGCCAGCTCATTGCCGAATTGCCGCTGACGGTCGCCAATTTTTCTGCGAACACGGAAGTTGCTCGTTACGGCGATACGCCTTCGCGATGTACCCTGGTCTTGGGTGGGTTCCTCTATGGCCACAAGCGGGTGAACGGATCACAGCGCCAGATCACCTCTTTCTTTGTTCCCGGAGATATCGCGGATCTGCACACTCTTCATCTGGCTCCGCTCGACCATGAACTTTCAGCGCTGGGGCCTGCCGTGGTCGCCTTCATGCCGCACCGCGCATTCAGGGACATGCTCGACAGGTCGCCTCATCTTACCCAGGCATTCTGGCGCGATACATTCATCCGGCTGGGCATCATGCGTGAATGGGTCACGAACCTGGGACGGCGGGATGCGATCGCAAGAGTCGCTCATGTCGTCTGCGAACTGGCGGTCCGTTTGCAAAACGTCGACCTCGCCCAGAATCTCTCCTTTTCCATTCCCTGGACCCAAACAGATCTGGCCGACGCTTGCGGGATTTCCAATGTTCACGCCAATCGGGTCGTACAGGAGCTGCGGCGGCACGGCCTTATGGATTGGGATTCCCGCAAAGTGATGATCCGTGATTGGGATGCGGTAGCCAAAATTGGTGATTTCTCGGATGAGTATCTGCAGCTCGGCAGGCCGCTCGAGCGAGAGCCGCTGTTGGGCGCAAAAGTCTCCGAGCGCGTTTGAAATCCGGCTCGTTGCTAAGGCGAAATAAGCCCTAGCCGATCACCAGAATTATCATCGCATATCGTGTTGCTTGGCGTGTTCGTTTGATGCGGGCTGAGGACGTGCGTCGCGGCGCTTGGGAAGACGCGCACGGGCGGCTCTGGCCGAATCGATGCTCGCGACTTTCGCTTCGCGGCTGCTGCTCGCGATATTGAGGGAAAAATAGGCGATGGTCGCGTCGAGGCCCTTGTCGATGCCGACCTTTGGCTCCCACCCCAACGAAGTGGCTATCTTTTCGATCACAGGCTTGCGGCGCTGGGGATCATCTTTCGGCAACGGCTGGTGGTCGAGGTCAGATACCGAGCGGGATTTGGCAATGACTTTTCTGGCGATCTCCTCGATCGTAAACTCCTGCGGGTTACCCAGATTGCACGGCCCCGTGATCTCCGGCGCGCTTTCCATCAATAATTCGAGGCCACTGACAAGGTCATCGATAAAGCAGAAGCTCCGGGTCTGGCGGCCCGATCCGTAGATCGTGATCGGCGCGCCGCGCAAAGCCTGGACAATGAAATTCGATACCACCCGCCCGTCATTCTCCAGCATGCGCGGGCCGTAGGTGTTGAAGATACGTGCGACTTTGATTTCCAACCCGTGGATACGATGATAATCGAAAAACAGGGTTTCGGCCGCTCGCTTGCCCTCGTCGTAACAAGCGCGCGGACCAATCGGGTTGACGTGGCCGACGTAGGTTTCCGGCTGCGGATGAACTTCGGGATCGCCATACACTTCACTGGTCGAAGCCTGAAGCACCCTGCTCGATTTGAGCAAGGCGAGTTCCAGTACATTGTTGGTGCCGATCACGCAGGTCTTCATCGTCCCGATCGGGTCTCGCTCATAATGACGAGGCGACGCTGGACAAGCCAAATTGTAGATTCGATCGACTTTTCCGGGGATGGTCAGCGGCTCGCGGATGTCGTGCTGATAAAATGAAAAGCCCGGATGATTGAGCAATGGCCTGACGTTGCGCATCGATCCCGTAAACAGGTTATCGACGCAAATCACGACATCTCCGCGCTGGATCAACTGATCGCAAAGATGCGAGCCGATGAATCCCGCCCCTCCCGTCACTACCGTTCGAAGCCCACGACGAAGAGGTCTGGCCGAATGAAATCGCGCGTCATTGCCTCGCTTCATTTTGCCTCCTCCAGTTCGATCGGACGCCTGATGGTGTCGTTGACATATGGCAGCTGCTCCAGAGCCTCGAGATAGTAGGTCTCGAGCTGACACGCCCTGTGGGCCGGCGTGTGCTCTCTTAGCAGTCGCGCCCGAGCGTTCGCGGCAATACCGAGACGGCGATCGTTCGGCATTTCTCCCAATATCTGCATGACCTCGCGCGGTCCCGAAGCGATGAGTATTTCGGCGCCGGGCGCAAATACGGTTTCGATCCCCGGCCAGTCGTCCGAAATGATCGGCGTGCCGCAAGCGGCTGCCTCAAACAGCCGAACGCTTGGCGAAAATCCCAGCGACTTCATGTCGGATCGGGTCACGTTCAAGGTATAGCTTTGCGAGCAATAAAACTCGGAGTGCTGGTGCGGCGGCAAATGAGGGATATGAGTAACGTTATCCGGCCAGCGCAGGCTCTCCGGATATTTCGGGCCGGCCACTACAAATGAATGACCCTCAAGCTGCCGCGCTGGCTTGAGCAACAGCCGTTCCAATCCCGGCTGCCGGTCTGCACTGAATGTGCCGAGATATCCAACGGACCATTTGGGCGGAGCCTTTCTCGCGGCGTGCATGCGAAGGTCGGCACTGCAATAGAGCGCCCGCGCTAGCGGGCTGCCGTAAAGGTCCTGGATCAGGTCGAGGGCGGGACCTCCCGAAAATGACAGATAAAGGTTGAAGCGAGGGATCAGGCGAGGCGTGATGTAGTCGATCTCGCCGGCGTCCAGGCCGGCGAGCGTGACGGGGGTATCGATGTCGTAGAAAGCGGTAATGCCGGTCGCGCGGGCAGTAAGCCATTCTCCTATGGCGACCCCATCGGGAACATAAGATCCCAATATGACAAGGTCGGCGTCGAGCACGGCTTGCGAATAAGCTTGCGCAAGTTCGATAAGCGATCCGTACAGCGCAACTTTGCAATATGTCGGATTTTCCAGATCGCGATGCTCGCGGTACCAAGGCACGTCGCGCTCGAGAAACGTAACGGAGTGACCCAGATCAGACAGCGCCTTTGCCAGGGCGCGATACGTGGTGGCATGCCCGTTCCCCCATGACGAGGTGATGGAGAGTCCGATGATTACAATGTTCAACTTCATCCGGCAGCTCCGGCTTGGGTAAATGATCCCTCCAACACCTCGTGGACTTGCACCGCACGCTGCGCATAAGTGTGATGAGCGAGAATACGCCTGCGCGCACGCGTTGCGATCTCCCTGGCGCGGGTCGCAGTCAGCCCGTCGAGGTGGGCGGCCACTTCGTCCCCATCTGCTGCCACAAGCACCTCCCGGTTTGGCTCAAGAAAAAGATCAATGCCCTTCCAGCGGTCGGTGATCAGGCATGCGCCCGCTCCGACTGCTTCGAATATTCTGGTCGGCGGCGAATATCCATACCGCGCCATGCTCTCGCGATTGACGTTCAACGTCGCAAGACTCGAGCAGAAGAACCCGTTGTGGTCGGCGGTGCCGACATGGCCCGTGCGCCTGACGTTGCGCGGAACATGTTTGTTATCCCATCCCGACCCTCCGAGCAGAAATTGCTTCGAGGGCAGCCGACGCGCGGCAGCAAGGAAGAAGGCATCGACCCTGCTTTCGCGATCCGGCAGGCGATTTCCCAGAAATCCCAGATCCGAAGCGAACTGGGCAACGGGATCGACGGGGAAGTGATGGGCAGGATCGAGCGCATTGTAGATCGGCACGCAATCTCTGGCGCCGGCGGCGCGGTAAGCCTTCACAACGGGGGTGCCGCCACCATAGGTAAACACGATATCGTAGTTCGGAATTGCCTTACGCAGGTGGTGCTTCGGGTTTGCCGCTATTTCGTCGAGGGTTGCGGGAGCATCCACGTCCCAATAGACCCGCCGTGCTCGGCTCGGCGTTTGCACCATCGCCGTTTCGAGTTCGGCATCGAATACTCCGACGCCACTCGCTTTGACGAGAAGATCGGCTGAACTTGAGGCCTCTTCAAGCGAGCGCTGCCATCCCTCCGCGGTCGCCGGGTAAACGATTACGCGCGCCCATTCAGGGTCCGGAATGTCTCGATGACTCTGTCGCTCAAAAGCATCCGGCTCAAAGAAAATGATCTCGTGACCGAGCGCCGCAAGCGCTTTCAAGATGCCGCGGTAATACGTGGCGGCGCCGTTCCAGTAAGATGAGACGAGGCTCGAGCCAAAAAAACAAATTTTCATGACGCAATCCGTTGTTGTCGCGCATCGATCTCAGCTACGTGCGCGAAACGACCCAGGCCAGCGATGATCGCCAGCAGTTCTTCGGCGCGATGCCGGCAGGTATGCCGCTCCAGCACCGCACGTAACCCGGTACGCGACAGTTGCCTGGCGAGTTCCTCATCACTCAGGACTGCCGCGAGCGCGGATTTCATGGCATCGCCCCTACTCGCGCTGAGATAACAGCCGGAAGGAAATAAATGCTCGTCGTCGGACCATGGTGCCGATATCAGCGGGACACCGCACGCGAGCGCTTCGAATATGCGGATGGTAGGAATGCCCGGCAGCTGCCTTGCATAAGGCCCGCGCGGCACATGCACGGTCGCTCTCGCCTGCGCGAACGCCTGGGGTGCGTGATGATTGGGCAGCCATCCGCCATAGGTCAGTCCGCCAGCTTTGATTGCGTCCAGCGCCTGTTGCGGGTATCGCACGCCATAGACACGCCCGCTGAGCTTGAGTTGCCCAACCGGCCTGATCAGAAACTCGACAAGCTCCGCGCTTCGTTCATCGTCGCCCCAGTTTCCGATCCAGATGACGTCACATTGCTTTTCGACATCTCGCATCGGGCGGTACAGCTCGATGTCGGCCGCTTCATGCCAGGTGAACGCTCGCCGCGCCCATCCGCGCTTGACGTATATCTCGCGCAGCACCTCGCCAAACGCGAGTACGCCGTCATATCCGTCGAGGTCGAACCCAGCCATTTCGCCGGGAGCCGTCACCGCGCGATGATGGGTATCATGAAACAGCAGCGTGAATTTTCCACCGGCGGCGCGGCGCCGGCCTAGCGCGGCCACCAGCGCAGGTGGATTCCATTCATGAACGATAACAAGATCGGCCGCAGGCAGAACGTAATCAAGATCGGGCCACGGATCGTATCGATGCACTTGTACGCCCGGCACGAGCGAATCTGCTTCCTGCAGACTCGCCTCGCCTCCATCGCGCAGCGCGTTGCTGCGGCTCCAACCCTGGCCGGGTTCGCAGACGAGGACCTGATGCCCCAACCGCGCCAGTTCGCGCGTCACTCCGCGCAGAAAATGCGCGTTGCCGTTATTCCAGCATGAGGTGAAGGCGTGGCAGAAGAATACGGCTTTCATCCGATCATCTCCCCGCGCTGCGGGCCGGCTGAAGACGGATGGGCTACCGATGTCAATAAAGATCCGTACAACGATCGGTAGGCGCTGACGGTTTTGCTCAAGGGATAATCCAGCGAGCGTTTCGCCGCGGCGCGCTGCAAACGGATTCTCTGCATCTCGTCGTCGCAGAGTGACCGCAAGCACCGACGGATCTCGTCTGGATCGTGTGGATTGAAGAACAGTGCCGCGCCATCCCACAATTCCCGGAAGCTTGGAATGTCGGAAAGCAGCAATGCACATCCGGCGCTCGCCGATTCCAAGACCGAGAGCCCGAACGGCTCGTACAGTGCCGGGCTGATAAAAATCGACGCCCTTTCCATCTCACCCAGCACGGAAGCCTGCGAGATTTCGCCGAGCAGTTCGCAATTTCTCGCAATGGGCGTGGCTGCCGTGCTATTGCGCGCAAATTGGCCGGCGATCCTGATGGGCCAGTCAATAGCCGGCGCGACTCGGGCGATCACGGATACATTCTTGGCCTTGTCCCACATCCGACCCGCGCTTAACACGAACGGCTGTTTGACTGCTGCCGGTGAATGCGAACGCGTCTCCACGCCGTTCCAGATCACCTCGCCGGTTTCCGGCAGTCCATGTTGCGAAGCCAATTGCCGTCGAAACGCGCGCGTTGGCGCTACCCAGGCGTTCGCTTTTCGCAAGCTGTTCCGAACCGACAGGCTGTAGGCCTTCCAGTCATCGCCACTGAACGCATCGGTCTCGCCGCAAGCTTCCGCCCAGCTGTTTACGCAGGAGTGAGCAACCACGACGATCGGCACATTCCAATCGAATATTGCCTCCCTGAAGCTGTTGAGGTGTACAAGGTCCGGACCGAAGCGATCAGCAAGGCCGCCAAGCACGGCATCCGCATGGCAGAGGTCCGCGCCGGCCGGGTCCTGCCACTCGAGTTGAACATCTGTTTCGACCAGTGATAGCCGTTGAACTCCGCGCAGCATCGCTTTCTGCGCCTCGTTGGGGCGCGGCCCAAGCGTCACGAGCAAAATCTCGAATCCAAAAGCTGCAAGCGAGTGGGCGAGCGTAGTGGAGAAGGTCCACACGCCTCCCACCGCGTCCGTTGTCATCATCAGACGAATGCCCGAACCAGCAGCTCTCATTCCCGTACCTCAAGTTCGAGCTCTCGAAGTGGAATCGGGCGCTGCTCCTGGACATCGCTGAAGCGTTCGAACAGACGCAGGTAGTGATCGTGTGCGCGCTCCCACGCGTGGTCGTCCGGCTCGCCCCACAATTTTCGATAATCGGGCGACCCGGGGTACGGATATAGTGGCACAGGATCGTTGGCCCAGACTCCCGCGGCTCGCATTTGGTCGCGCCACCGCTGCACCGACGCCTCATTATCCTCGGCCACCTCGATCAGGTTGGCTTGAACAAAGGGAACGTGCCGCCTCGCTGTCATCAGGCGGTCCGCCAGTTGGTCG